>DUQT01000234.1 GCA_012837655.1 Actinomyces sp.
AGAGCCAAACTCGCATGCTGATTGTGCGTTGGGTTGACCCCACGCGTGAGCCCTGGCACGGGGTAACCGTCGCAAGAGATGCACACAAGTTCATGTCTCAGCTGGAAGAGTTTGTGGAGTACGCGATCGTAAGCTCTCAACGACGCACAGCGGACAATGGGACGATGATCTCGGCTTCAATCCGACGCGGCGCTGATGGACAACTGTTTTCCACACTGGTTGCGGATGGCCCACTGGATGAGCAGGGCGAACAGCTTGCCCGCGAAATCGAGGCGAATCTGCGCGAGTCTGTTGGCCTCCCTTTGTAGAAACGTGGCAAACAACACGTAGCTATTTTCTGACTGAAAACTAAAGATGGAGCATTTCTGATCTCAGATTTGCCCAAGCTAGTGCGGAAAAGACGAACTTCGGAGCGGATTTGGCACGCCGCCTGAAACTTGGTAGTCTCAATGACGCACAAAGCAATCCCGCGTAGCTCAACGGCAGAGCACTCGACTGTTAATCGAGTGGTTGCTGGTTCGAATCCAGCCGCGGGAGCTTTTCAATTCCCCGCTCGAAAGAGCGGGATTTATTTTCCTCAAACACAGGCACACTACTGGCATACGCGCGCAGCGCTCCAGGCGTGATACCCGCTTCGAACCCGGACTTAGTTGAGCCGGGCAACGGTCCCGCGTTCAATCAGGTGCGCGGGAAACAGATGTGATTCCACCTGGGAGCGATCGCGTTTTTCAAACATTTCCTGAGCCGCCCTCACGCACGCACGTCCCATATTTGCGCGGTCGGTTGAAATTTCCGTGAAGGCTAATTGCGGATCCATGCCGTATCGCGCCTCGCCGGCAAGCATGATGACGGAGTAGGCCTTCTCAAGTTCCATTCCGTGTTCCCACGCAAGCCCAACCAGCGTGGTCATCACGACGTCGTTGTCACTGATGACGATCGTAGGGCCGCCTGCCGCTCTGATGCGTTCCAGAACCGCGCCAGCCTGCGCAGGATGCGACGGCAGACCGATGACGTCATATCGTGCAGACCCGCCCTTAGCGCGCTCCTGAAAGCCTCTGAGCATCGTTTCCGACGTGCGCGTCCAGTCCCCCCGCAAGTCGTTTCGCAACACGATCAGCATGTTTGAATGCCCGGCATCCGTCGCAGTCTCAAACGCCAGTTTCCCGATCTCTCGAAAGTCCGATTCCACGTATGGCAGTCCGTTTTCAAGGCCGGTATATCCGAGGACGACGCTTGGGAACTGTTCTTCGATAAGGATCTGCTCACGCCAGTCGCCCTCGACGACCTCCATGAAGATGAGGGCATCAACGATGTGTGAGCGCAAGAAGTTTCGGAACTGTTCTGGCCCCGCATCGCCAAGCACGGGAATCATGAGCGAAATACCGGCATCTTCAGCGGCCTGCTGCATACCGTCCACGTAGTGTGCAGAAGTGACGTCAATGCCGTGTTTCTCCACGCCCAGATGGATTGCTAGCGTACGCAGGGAACGCGCGGCCAGGTTGCCCGCGCGCTGATTAGGAACATAGCCAAGCCGCACGATCGCGTCACGCACGCGCTGCTGCGTTTCCCGACTGGTTGGCCTCTTGCCGTTCAAGACATAAGAAACCGTCGATGGTGACACACCGGCAGCCTTGGCTACATCTGCGCGCGTTACCATCGACGGCTCCTCTCTTAGCGACTAGGCCTATTTAAGCCTGCAACCTAAACTCAGCCCCCATTATCCCAGCCATACAGCGGTATTGGCTGGAACCGAAACGGTTCCATTAGCTTCCTCCACGTCACCCGAGGTGATTAGCACCGAACCAAGGCCACTTAGCTGAGCCTCGTCCTCGCCCATATTGATCACGAGCACAGTGTCGCCATTGCGTGCCACCAGGACGTCATCGCCTCCCGCGCCCTCGATCCATTCAAACGAACCGGACCCCAGATCGCGTTCACCGCGAAGCGCGATCATGCGGCGGTAGAAGTTTAGGAACGAATCGGGATCGTCTTCCTGCGTTTCTGCGGCGTAGGACGCCCAGTAGTCGGGTTGCGGCAGCCACGGGTTTTCGCCGAATCCGGTGTCGGCGGGATCGGCCTTCCACGGAAGGGGCACGCGGCAGCCGTCGCGGCCTCGGGCCTTGTGGTTAGTACGCAACCACGTCGGGTCCTGGCGGGCTTCGTCGGGAAGGTCGGTGACTTCTGGTAGGCCAAGCTCCTCGCCCTGGTACAGGTACGCCGAACCGGGCAGGCCGAATGTGAACAGTGACATCGCCTTGCCGCGCTTCATGCCGATTTCAAGGTCGGGCTGCGGATCATCAAAACCAATGCCGGAATCCGTGTCATAGCCGGGTTCAAAACCAAATCGGGACGGGTGGCGAACCACGTCGTGATTCGAAAGCACCCACGTGACCGGCGCGCCAACGCGGGCATTTTCCGCCATCGTCGAGTCGATAACCTCACGCATCTTGCCCGGTCGCCATCCCGCTTCGAGGTACTCAAAGTTGAACGCCTGGCTCATCTCGTCCTCGCGAACGTAATCGGCAAGGCGCTTCGGATCCCCCACCCAAGCTTCCGCAACCAAGACGCGATCTCGACCATATTCGTCGAGGACGGAGCGCCACTCTCGGTAAATATCGTGAACGCCGTCTTGATCCCAGGCCGGGCCCTCTTCGGTGATTTCCTGGTCGGTGACCGTCCACCTGTCTGGCCCAATCGCGTCGTCGGGCAGTCCTTCAGCCTTCACGAGGCCGTGCGCCACGTCTACTCGGAAGCCGTCAATGCCGCGGTCCAGCCAGAAGCGCAGGTAATCGCGGAAGAACTCGTGCACCTCGGGGTTCTGCCAGTTGAAGTCTGGTTGTTCGGGTGCGAACAGGTGCAAGTACCACCAGTTGCGATCCTCTTCCTTGCCGGTGAGCGGCTCCACGGGCGACCATGCCGGCCCGCCAAAGATCGAGCCCCAGTTGTTTGGCGCGCCGTCCTCGCTATAGCGGAACATGTAGCGGTCGCGTTCCTTCGATTCCGGGCCAGCGGCAAGTGCAGCTTGGAACCATTCGTGCTGATCCGAGGAGTGATTCGGAACCAGGTCAATCAAGACCTTCATGCCGCGTTCGTGTGCGCCCTTGATGAGCTCGTCAAAATCTGCCAGCGTCCCGTAGTCAGGGTTCACGTCGTGGTAGTCCGACACGTCGTAGCCTGTGTCCGCCTGCGGTGACGGATAGTGCGGAGAAATCCAAATCGCGTCCAGCGACAGCGACTTCAAGTAGTCAAGTCGTTCAATGATTCCCCGAACATCACCAATGCCGTCGCCGTTGGCGTCGTTGAAGCTGCGCGGGTACACCTGGTAAATCACGGCGTGGCGCCACCATTGATCCCAGTCGCTGCGCGTTACCTGTTCGCTCATTGTTCCCCTCTCAAAGGTTGCAAGTTTCTTGATTTTCGAGGCCGTGGCTCGCTTGCCTGTACTTGCTGTGGCTCGCCGGCCTCTACTTTATCGACACGCGTCGACAACTGGGGTCAGTTTAGCGCACCTGCGGGTGGGGTTTCTACATTTCTTACTACGATCGGCCCGTAAAGAGGTCGTTGACAAGCGCGCCGAGGGCGCAGTTGCTACACGTCCTCCTGCGGCTATCGCGGGAGGGCACGTTCCCTACATTTCTTCTTGTAGTTTGCGCCGTTTGTCTTCGAGTTCTAGCAGTTCCTTGAAGGCGGTCTGGTACTGCTCGGAGTCAAATGAGTGCCGCCCAAGCGTCGCTTTGAGCTGCCCAATCTGGCGCGTTAACCCGGTGCGCACCAGCGCCCTCACAACGCCAAAGCAGTAGTCGCGCAGGCGCTCTGGATCGTCCTGCGGCAGAGGTGACACCGCCAGTTGCGTAATGATCTGGGCGACGACATCTCCCCCGGTTTCCATGAGGTTCTCATTCCAATGCGCGGTCGCTTTCCGATGAGCTTCCTCACCAACGCCCAGCTCGGCCTCGGCAATCTGCAAAAAATCGACATAACTTGCGATTCCGCCATTGGCGCGGATGACGTCGTGAACCGACCGGTATGCGGGCGTGGTGAACGTTTCCCCGTCAAGGTCGTCAAATCCGGTTCCGAGGACGTCGCCGGGACGCTGGATGATTGCCTCTAGCGCTTGACGCTCTAGGCGCATGATCGGGTCGGCTTCGTTTCCAACGCGCATGGCTGGGGCTCGCCCCTGGTTGGGTGCGCCTACCCCGGGTGCCGGCCCGGCGTTGGGTTGGCCAAATCCGGTGGCTCCGGGGACGCGCGGACCCTGACCACGCGGCGCACGGCCGGCGCGTCGGACCGCGTCGAACACTTCCCGGTTCTCCATCCCTAGCCAACCCGCTAGTTGGCGAGCATATTCTCGCTGCAGCGCGTGATCGCGAATGCCCGCAATGATCGGTGCGGATGCGCGCAGGCCGTAGACGCGCCCCTCCGCGGTGTTCAGGTCAATGGTCTTGAGCGTGGAGCGGATGACGAACTCGAACAGGGGTTCGCGCGATGAAACCAGTTGTTTGACGGCCTCGTCGCCTCGAGCCATGCGCAGGTCGCACGGGTCCATCCCGGACTCTTCAATGGCGACGAAGGTTTGGGATGCAAAGTTTTGATCCTCCGCGAACGCTTTCAGCGCAGCCTTGCGACCGGCTTCGTCACCGTCAAACGTGAATATGACTTCCCCGCCGCGGCTGACACCGGATGCAAGTTGGATTCCAGCTGCGGGATCTGCGACATCTCCGAGTAGTCGGCGGATTATTTTCACGTGGTCGGGGCCAAACGCGGTGCCACAGGTTGCCACAGCAGTTTCAATGCCCGCTACGTGTGCGGCCATCACGTCGGTGTAGCCTTCCACAATCACGACCTGGCGACCCTTTGCAATGTTGCGTTTTGCCAGGTCCAGGCCGTACAGCACCTGCGACTTGTGGTAGATCGGAGTCTCCGGAGTGTTCAAGTACTTCGGACCCTGGTCATCATCGTGTAACCGGCGCGCACCAAACCCAATGGTTGCGCCAGTCAAGTCACGGATCGGCCACATCAGTCGCCCTCGAAAACGGTCATAAATACCGCGGTTACCCTGGCTTGCCAGCCCTGCGCGAACGATTTCCTGGTCCTGAAATCCCCGCGAGCGCAGGAAGTCGGTCAGGTTGTTCCAGCCCTTGGGGGCGAATCCGATTGAGAAGTCTTGGGCGACCTTTTGGTCGAAGCCGCGCTGGGCCAGGAATTCGCGGGCGATTTGGGCTTCGGGTGATCCCAG
>DUQT01000235.1 GCA_012837655.1 Actinomyces sp.
AGTTCTCAATACGCGAGGACTCGCACATCGATGCATCAAGCACTTTGTATCGGGTCTACAACTTCAAAATACACGAAGACTCCCCGCGCGCCCTGTGGGAGTTCAAGGCGTTCGGGGAGCCTTCCAAAATTGACAGCGACGTCTGGCCTAGCTGGTTAAGCGTTGCCTGGTCTAGCTGTTCAAGATTTGCTTGTAGAAATCTACCGTGCGTTCACCGATTGTGGTCCACGAGAAATGTTCTTCAGCACGCTTGCGTCCAGCCTTGCCCATCTTCGCGGCAAGTTCGGGGTTTTCCAGTAGTTTCGTCAAGCGCTCAGCGAGGTCAGCGTGGAACTGCTCCGGATTCAGCGGAGTTCCCGTGCCATCCATCTTCTGTTCGATCGGAACCAGGTATCCAGTTTCCCCATCAACGATGACGTCTGGAATACCGCCGGTAGCCGTGCCCACAACAGGCAGGTCGACGGCCATCGCTTCCAGGTTCACAATGCCCAGTGGTTCATAGATCGAGGGCGTTACGAACACTGTTGCTGCATCGAGGATCGCTACGACCTGCTCGCGCGGAAGCATGTCGGTGATGAGGTGAACGTTGTCGCGTTCCTCGCGAAGCTCAGCTACGAGTCCTTCAACTTCCTTCTTGATCTCCTCGGTGTCCGGGGCGCCGGCTACGAGGACGATCTGGGAATCACGAGGAATGTCACGCAGCGCGCGAAGCAGGTGCGGCAGGCCCTTTTGGCGGGTGATGCGACCGACGAAAACAACCGTTGGCAGATCCGGGTCAATATTGAACTTCTTCAAAGTTTCTGCCGCGGCCGCCTTCTCCTCTTCAGTTTCAGGCCGCTTCCAATCACTTAGGTCAATACCGTTGTGGATTACGTGAACCTTGTCGGGGTCGACATTTGGATAGGACCGCAAGATATCGTCGCGCATACCGTTTGATACTGCGATGATGCCAGCAGCGCCCTCGTACGCTGTCTTTTCGGCGAAAGACGAAAGGTTGTATCCACCGCCGAGCTGCTCCTTTTTCCACGGACGCAAAGGTTCCAAGGAATGGGCGGAAATCACGTGGGGAACTTCGTGGAGGAGGCTACCGAGGTGTCCGCCGAGGTTCGCATACCAGGTGTGGGAGTGGACGATGTCTGTCCCCTCAATCCCCTGGGCCATTTGAAGGTCTACGCTGAATGTGCGCAGAGCGGCATTTGCGTCCTCCAAACCGGGAAGGTAGTCGTATCCACGCACACCTTCTTCCCCGCCGGGACCGCCCGGTTTGCGCGGACCATCAAACGCATGAACTCGGACATCCACGAGATTGCGTAGAACGCGGGCCAACTCATTGACGTGTACGCCGGCACCACCGTAAATGTTTGGTGGATACTCACGCGTAAGCAGATCAACTCGCATCTTTAACCTCCCATTTTGGAACTTTTTCTCTTACCTAACACTATCGGAGCGAATGTGCTGACGAGACTGGTTCATCACATATAACCTGGAGTCATGACAACACCACACGTTCTTGCAATTGTTCTTGCAGGCGGTGCGGGCAGTCGCCTGCGCCCCCTTACTGAAGATCGCGCGAAGCCGGCAGTGCCTTTCGGTGGCCACTTCCGCCTCATTGACTTTGCTCTGTCAAACATCGTCAACTCCGGATACCTGCGAGTTGTCGTGCTTACGCAGTACAAGTCCCACTCACTCGACCGCCACATTACGAAGACCTGGAGGATGTCTACCCTGCTAGGCAACTATGTGGCTCCTGTTCCTGCACAGCAGCGCCGCGGTGAGCACTGGTACCAAGGCTCGGCCGACGCTATCTACCAGTCGTTGAACACTATTGAGGATGAGAAGCCCGACTACGTTGTCATCGTTGGTGCCGACAACATCTACAGGATGGACTTCTCTCAGATGCTGGACTACCACATCGAATCAGGTCTTCCCTGTACCGTTGCTGGTATCCGTCAGCCGGTTGAGCTCTCGTCCTCATTCGGCGTCATCAAGTCCACGAACGGCAAGGTTGACGAGTTCGTCGAAAAGCCGGCAACCACGGAGGGTCTGCCGGATGATCCGAACTCCTTCCTCGCTTCCATGGGCAACTACATCTTCACCACAGATGCGCTGGTGAAGGCACTGCGTGAAGACGCTCAAAATGAGGATTCCAACCACGACATGGGCGGCGACCTCGTCCCCTGGTTCGTTAAGAACGGTGGTTGCGGCGTTTACGACTTCATCGACAACGTCGTACCGGGATCAACCGAGCGCGACGCTAACTACTGGCGCGACGTCGGTACTCTGGATGCTTTCTACGACGCTAACATGGATCTGATTTCCGTCCACCCAATCTTCAACCTGTACAACTTGAAGTGGCCGACGCTAACCCAGATTCCGGGTCACCTACCGCCCGCCAAGTTCGTCTACGGAGATACGAACACCCGCATGGGTCACGCGATCGATTCGTTCGTATCCCCCGGCGTAATCGTCTCCGGTGGCGAGGTCATTCACTCCATCCTCTCCCCCGGCGTGTACGTTCACTCATGGGCACGCGTCCACGACTCCGTCGTAATGGATGGTTGTCGCATTGGCCGAAACGCAGTCGTGTCAAAGGCAATCCTCGACAAGAACGTCATTGTCGAAGAGGGCGCAGAAGTCGGAACTAATGCCGAACAGGATCGCGCACGCGGTCTGACGGTAACCGACTCCGGCATTACTGTTGTCCCCAAGGGCTGGGTCATCAAGAAGTAGCCAGCTAAAAAGCAAGTTGACCCGTCAGGTTCGCTTCCGTGGCGATCTGACGGGTCAATATTTTTTCAAGTTTTCTTACAAGGGCAACGCTTACATATCTTACTTATCTCAAAAGAGCCAAGCTTATTTAGCGACGCTTGCGTTCATCCCACTTGCGCTGCTGCCGTTCCATAAAGCTGGACGTGTCACGGGGCTTTGACGGCGCGTGTCCCTGACCGGGAACAGTTGGGATAGCAACCATTAGGACGCCTACAAGCATTAGGCCAAAACCTACCGCACCAAGTAATACGGCTAGCCAGGTGATGCCGATCGTGATTCCAACCAGTGGGAGGATCAGGCCAACTACTGCAAGCACAATGCCAGTTGCAACGCGACGGGGCGAGTAGCCTTTACGTCCGGGGCGCTGCACGGTCTGTGTTTGGGCAGACATCGTTGACGCTAGGTCGGGATCCTCTCGACGAAGCTCACGCTCCATCTGTTCCAGGATCCGTCGTTCCTGTTCTGAAAGTGCCATTGTCTTCACCCCCGTGCCGGGTCTTCGTGCGTAAGGTTGCGACCATATTCTGTGTCACATTTCTATCCTAAAGCGTGCCTAACGCTTTTGCTAAACACACCCTACCCGTCCTCTTCAACATCTTCATTATCAGTTCGATTAATGAGCGATGCAGGTCGAAGTGAGTCCAAACCAAACTTAGTGTGAACGGCGTCCATTGTGCGTTCTGCTGTGCTTATCCGCCCATCGTCGTCCAGCGCTACAGCGACGCCTTGGGATCGATCCTGCAGGTTTTCAACTCGTAATCCGATCAGTCGAACACCACCGCTTGGGATCCCGTATGCGCGGAATAAGTCATGGGCGGCGTGAGCTATTTCAATACCAATATCGGTGGGACCGGGTAGCGTGACTGATCGGGTGACCGTGTGGAAGTCTGCTGCTCGAACCTTGATGGCGATTGTCCATCCCACCATGTCGGCTTTCCGCAATCGTTTGGCAGTTTCGTGGGCTTGTTCAAGTAGTACGTGTTCCAGGTAGTTTGCATCCGAGATGTCTTCACCAAACGTCGTTTCCGTACCGAAAGACTTCTCCGGAGTTCGCACCACAACTTTGCGGGGATCGTTGCCCCAGGCCAACTCGTGTAAGCGCCTGGATGACGCAACACCGAGCAACTTATCTAGCCTCGTTAACGGATAGTGCGCCAGGTCCTGCACTGTTTCGATTCCGTTGCGTTCAAGGATTTCTTGCGTGCGACCACCCACACCCCAAATCGCGCCAACGGGTAGGCAGTGCAGAAAGTCAACCGTTCGATCTTTAGGGATCAGTAGCAGTCCGTCTGGCTTTGCATGCGAGGACGCAATTTTGGCAACCGATTTAACATTGGCGACCCCAACGGATGCGATCAGTCCAACCTCGTCACGCACGCGCTGACGGATTAGATGCGCAATGCTGACTGGACGCCCCAGCCGACGAATCGACCCCGACACGTCCAGGAAAGCTTCATCAATGCTGAGTTTCTCCACTTGCGGCGTGATCGTGTGCAAAATATCCATCACGCGTCTTGAAAACTCAGAGTAAACACCGCGACGCCCCGGAACTACTATTGCGTGCGGAGCAAGCCGGCGCGCCCGCGCCATCGGCATGCCGGCGTGCAC
Organism: Actinomyces sp.; assembly: GCA_012837655.1. Lineage (GTDB taxonomy): Bacteria > Actinomycetota > Actinomycetes > Actinomycetales > Actinomycetaceae > Gleimia. The sequence continues at coordinate 4,378 of DUQT01000235.1, forward strand.
ACCCAACGCCCGCACATCATAGGTGGCGGACGTGACTACCCCACGGTTGCCTCGCCCTCCTACAATCAATGGACGCCCCGCCAAACTGGGATTCACGCGCGCCTCAACAAGTGCGAAAAAGGAGTCCATATCGACGTGTAAAATGTTGCAGTCGGTGTCATCGCTCCCCCAGTTTCGTTTGGCAGATTTGAGTCTGGGTGATTTTGACACGGTCCTCCTTTCAGCGGTTACTTTCCTAATTTTGGCTTTGTGGACTAACGTCGAATCATGGCGAAAAAACGTGGCTCCAAAAAGGCTTCCGAAGATGCTGGCAACCAAGAGTTCCGCCTGCGCGATGGTTTAGAGTTCATCGCCGAGGACGTCCTCGTGGAAATCAGCGTTGACCAACAGTTTGCCACGGTGTACCTGAATTCGTATGAGTCCTCATGTATTAACCTAGCGGACCCCACGGACTTGGAATTCGAGTACATGCAGCAGATGACTGCCGCGATCGATGCTTTCATCCCCGACCGGCCCGTTGAGGCGTTACACCTGGGTGGTTGTGCGTGTGCTCTGCCGGTTGTGTGGGACGCATTGCGCCCGGGGTCGTCGCAGACTGTCGTTGAGCTAAATGGAGTGCTCGCGAACGCGATGCGCGAAATTTTCGACCTGCCGCGCGCACCAAGGCTCAAGATCCGGGTCGATGAAGCCTTCAGTGCAGTCAGTTCCATGCGTCCGGAGCGCTTCGACGTCATCGTCAGAGACGTGTTTGCCGGCCCAGTCACGCCCACTCCTCTGCGTTCCATCGAGTTTTTCAAAAAGGCATACGAGGTCTTGAGGCCAGGCGGACTACTGCTCGTGAACTGCGTGCACGGGCGCGGCAACAACGCGCGTGAAGATTGTGCCGCCGCGCTACAAGTTTTCGACCACGTTTCCGTGGCCGCCGAAGGAAAAGTGCTTTCCGGGGGCAGGCACGGAAACGTCGTCATCGTCGCGTACAAACCGATTGACGAGGACGAGGCTGTGTCCTCATTTTGGGAAGAGTTCCAACGACGTCTGCGCAAGCTACCAATAGTTTCGCGCTACCTCAATCGAAAACAGGTCACCCAATGGGTGGGCCCTGTTCCACCGATCGAGGTAGGCGCCAACTAGGCTGCTAGTCACGCTCCCAAGGCTTGGGTGCGCGGTGACGCGGCTTCGGCCGATCAGGGTCGTCATCGTCCTGGCTGGGCGGCGGCGTTGTAGCCTCCGTTCGTGCCAGGAACTGTTCAATCGTGTGAGCCAAAGCATCAGCGTCGATTGAAGGTTCGAGTATGTCCCCCGCGTCCTCGACGTTGAACGCGAAGTCTTCCGGTGTGGGGAATCCGCCAATTGTTTTAACTTCATCAGCGATTTCCTCATCAAAGGGCTGTTCCAGCATTTTGACAAGGCTGATGACCTCTGGATTCTCAGTGACCAGATGCTCGAGTTGCTCACCCACCATCTGAGTTCCCGCCTCAATGTTGCCCGTCGGCAGGTTCAGATCAAGGACAGATGAAAGACGCTCAAGCAGGGCCAAGGACGCCCTCGGGTAATCCATATTCGCCATGTAGTACGGAACTGCCGCGAGGAATGTAACCCCTTCGACGCCATCTTCAGCCAGCGCGTGGTGGACGAACGTGTTGGCCGACGCGGAGAACTGGATGTCACCACCCGCAAGCTGCGGCTGGCCCTCTACCAGATCAGGGTCTGTCGACTGCAGGTGCACCATCGTCGGGCGCGTGTGCGGAACCGCCGCGGGCATACCAGTCATCGAGACGACGATCTCAACTCCGGCGTCTTCGGCAAAACTCTTGAGCTCTTCAGCAAAACGTTGCCACTTCGTGTCCGGTTCCGGTCCGTGCAGGACCAGAATCGGAATGCCGGCATCATCTTGAACAAGATCGAGGGCGATCTCGGGTACATCTACGCCCATGACCTCCCAGTTGTTGATCGTCACGGTTGGCCTGTTTGCGCGGTAATCAATCAGTCGATCAACATCGAATGTTGCCACGCGCGTCACGGGAAGCGACGAGAGCAGCTGCTCAACTGCCAGCGCACCCGCACTACCAGCATCGGTTGCTCCACTTAGATGTGTTAGCAAGATCGGAGAATGGTAGTTAACGTCTTCCTCAAAATTCATTAGTTCGTATGACTTCACTGCTCCTCCTTCCCCCTTTATCTGAAGTTGTATACAGCCTAACAACTCCCACGGACATTGCAGTATTGTGCCTGCATAGAACAACGCTCACTCACGGTGTTTTATTCCACGTGTTTTATGAAGTCGCTCGCTGTTTCGAAATGCGCAATAATAGATAGGCAAAATTTATACGACCGATTGGAAAACAGAATCGTGGAGTCCGACTCGCCTTTAGACGCGGAGATCGCCCGCGAACAGAAGTTCGTCGATCATTCCTACGCTGTGTTGGATAAACTTCGCAAGCGTTACCGCGCACGCCAGCGTAACGCAGAGGCATCACGATGGCGCAACACGCCACAGGCGCTAACTGAACGCGACGCGTTCGCCGCGCACTGGGGCGATGAGGCTTCCCGCCTGGAAGCCATAACGGACCGGCTCGTTTTCGGCCGCGTCGACAACGTGGATGAGTCAACCCACTACATTGGCCGCATCGGTTTGCGCGATGATGACGGCGAGCAGATCCTGCTTGACTGGCGAGCACCGGCCTCGCGAACCTTCTATCAGGCAACCGGCGCACAACCGCAAGGTGTCCTTCGAAGGAGGCACATCCAAACCAGAGGACGCACAGTCGTTGGTTTGGAAGACGAGCTGCTGGACACTTCTGTTGACCGCGAAGATCAAATGATTTTCCAGGGCGAGGGCGCGCTTATGGAATCTTTGACGCAGGCGCGCGATGGACGCATGTCCGACATTGTTTCCACGATTCAGGCTGAACAAGACGCGATCATTCGGCGAGATTCTGACGGTTTGCTCGTGATTCAAGGTGGTCCGGGTACGGGCAAGACCGCGGTCGCACTACACCGCGCTGCATACCTGCTGTATGCGGAACGGGCGCGGCTTGAGAACTCCGGTGTGCTGATCGTTGGTCCCTCGCGGGTTTTCTTGCGCTACATTGACCAGGTTCTGCCATCCCTGGGTGAAAACGGCGTCGTATCGACCACGCTCGGTGACCTGCTGCCGGGATATTCCGCGCAGGGCCGCGATTCGGAGCGCGTGCGCGACATCAAGGGACGCATGGAGTGGGTCGACATTGCCAAGCGCGCCGTCCGTTACTTTGAGCGGGTTCCCGAAAACACGCCGCTCGCGATTTCGTCCTACCGTGTGACCCTTCGTTCCGAGGTCGTGAAAGCCGCGCGCACATCTGCACGCCGGTCTAACAGGCCGCATAACCAGGCGTGGGAAGGCTTCGCGCTGGATCTGATGAAGGATCTGGCGCAGCAGATGGACCAGCAGGTTTCCGCCAGCCAAGAGCTTTCCTGGTACTACGACTACATTCGCGGATCAAGGGACGCCCAGCGCGCGATCAACCTGGCGTGGCTACCCGTGTCTGCACTGCAGGTGCTTGAGAAACTCTATGCGGATCCAAAGTTTTTGGAGCAGATGGCGCCCGAACTGTCCCAAGAGGATCGTGACGCCGTGTACCGCCCGCGCGGTTCTGCACTCACGGAAAGTGATATTCCGATCCTCGATGAGCTCGAAGAACTCCTTGGCCCCCTTCCGTCGCAGAGC
>DUQT01000236.1 GCA_012837655.1 Actinomyces sp.
CCCGCGCGCTCCTTGGGCTATCCGATGAAGAGTTCGGCCCCGACGCCGTCACCAACCTGGTCAACGCCATTGACGAAGAAGGCGTCGATATCGTTGCAGACCTTTGGGAACGCAGCCCCGAGTTCACCCTTCCCGGCGCTTTTTGGAGGCTCTACCTTTTCAACGAGTGGTACCAGCGCGACCCGCTCACCGTGCACAAGCGCTATGTTGAAGGTGTGAACGCGCCCTTTACCGCCGGAATCGACGACACCGACCCCGCCCCCGAAGTTCCCGACGAAGCCGAAGTTTTCGAACGCGTCAACAACCTGTTGAAAGGCCGCGAGTTCGGCGATTTAACCAAACTTCTGCGCGACTCCGCCCTCGTAATGCGAATTTTGGCGTCCGGCGCGACATTTGGAACCACCTGGATTCGTTCCGACAAGGACCGCCTGGCGAACATGGTTACCCGCCGCGCATCCGCCCTGATTGAAACCGCTAAAGAACTTGACACCGCGGCCGACCGATCCGAAGCCGGCCGCCTGATCTAGTAATTTCACCTTCAAAAAAGGATCCCTGATGCCTGAAGATATGAAGAACTCCCAACCAGAATCGGACTCCAACGCGGTCGAAGAAGATTCAAAACCAAAATCTGAAAAGGCCGAAAGCCCCGATATTCCCGAGGGCGTTGCTGGCAACTCCGACGATGACAACGACAGTCCGTTTGCTTCTCCGGAGCGGCGCGACATGTTCATCTTGGACCAATCGGAAAAGCCGCGCAGCGAGGATGACCCACTACCAAAGGGCCGGTTCGCGGACAGGGAACTGTCGTGGATGCGTTTCAATCAGCGCGTGCTTGAACAGTCCGAGGACGTTGACCTGCCCCTGCTGGAGCGCTGCTGGTTCTCAACGATTTTCTCCTCGAATCTGGATGAGTTCTACATGGTGCGCGTCGCTGGATTGAAGCGTCGCATCGCAGCAGGCATCGCGAAGGTAGCGGCTTCGGGTCTTACGCCCCGCCAGGTTTTGGAAGGCATCACCGCGCAAGCCCGCGAGCTCACGACCCGCCAAGTGCACGACTTCCACGACGAGCTCAAACCGCTCCTCGACGCGGAAGGCCTGCACCTGCGCAAGTGGGACGAACTGAACCAGGAACAGCAGGATGCGCTGACCACCTACTTCAAACAGCAGGTATTCCCCGTCCTCACGCCGCTGGCTGTGGACCCGTCGCACCCGTTCCCGTACATTTCCGGCCTGTCACTAAACCTGGCTGTGGTCGTGCGCAACGAGTCAACTTCAAAGGACCACTTTGCGCGCGTGAAGGTTCCGCCGTCGCTACCGCGACTAATCAACGTGGAATCCGTAATGCCGCGCTATGACGGCGTCGTTGTCGAAGACCTCGCGGCCACGAAACAGGGGACCAACTTTGTGCCACTTGAGCAGGTCATCGCCGCCCACCTAGACACCCTCTTCCCAGGAATGAAGGTCGTCGAAGCCCACACGTTCCGCGTCACCCGTAACGAAGACCTCGAGGTCGAAGAGGACGATGCTGAGAACCTGCTAACCGCAATGGAGCAGGAACTTCTGCGCCGCCGCTTTGGTCCCGTGGTGCGCCTGGAGGTTGCTCGCGACATTTCCGAGTCGGTACTCGATTTCTTGGTTCAACGCCTTGAAATCACGGAGCAGGACGTCTTCAAGCTGCCAGAACCACTGGATCTGACGGCGTTGAACGACCTCCATGAACTGGATCTGCCCCACCTGAAGTACCCCAAGTACGTTCCGGTCACCCCGAAGGGGCTCGCCGAATACGAGTCCGCTCGCGCGGGCGACATCTTCGCGTCGATTCGCAACCACGACGTGCTGCTACACCACCCGTACGACTCGTTCTCAACGTCGGTGCAGCACTTCGTCGCTACCGCCGCGAAGGACCCGAAGGTCTTGGCAATCAAGCAAACGCTGTACCGCACCTCCGGTGATTCACCGATCGTGCAGGCCCTGATCGACGCCGCGCAGGCCGGCAAGCAGGTTGTCGCAATCGTGGAGATCAAGGCTCGTTTCGACGAAGAAGCCAACATTTCTTGGGCCCGCAAACTTGAACGCGCGGGCGTCCACGTCGTCTACGGCATGGTTGGTTTGAAGACGCACTGCAAGCTTTCAATGGCTGTTCGCCAGGAGCCCGACGGACTTCGCCGCTACTGCCACGTCGGCACGGGTAACTACCACCCGAAGACCGCGCGCGGATACGAGGACCTCGGCCTGCTCACCTGCGACCGCGACGTGGGCCAGGACCTCACGCGCCTGTTCAACCAGCTGTCAGGTTACGCGCCGCGAACCACGTTCCACCGACTCCTCGTTGCCCCCATGTCGATCCGTTCCGGGCTCATTGAACGCATCGAACAGCAGGTCGAACGCCACAAGGAAGGTAAGGAAGCCTACATCGGAATCAAGGTCAATTCGATCGTTGACGAGGCCGTGATTGACTCCCTATACCGCGCATCGCAGGCCGGTGTTCACGTTGACCTTGTCGTCAGAGGAATCTGCGGCATCCGCGCCGGTGTACAGGGGCTTTCAGAAAACATCCGAGTCCGCTCGATCCTGGGGCGCTACCTGGAGCACTCCCGCATCTACTGCTTCGGCCCCGTCGGAGAAGAGGAAGTCTGGATCGGGTCGGCCGACCTCATGCACCGAAATCTGGATCGTCGCGTCGAAGCGCTCGTGCGCATCACTGACGAAGGTCAGGTCGGATACCTGTCCAAACTGTTGCGTACCGAAGCATCCGACGAGGTCGCTTCTTGGCACCTGCGTCCCAACGGCCAGTGGGTACGACACACCCACGGTAAGAAGGGCAAGCGCCTAACTGACATTCAGGACCTGCTGATGGAGAACGCGTCCAGCCGAGTTAAGGGCCGGAAGGTCTTCTAGCTTTCTTCCCGGGTAGGC
>DUQT01000237.1 GCA_012837655.1 Actinomyces sp.
CCACGCCGCACGCCAGTCTGATCCCGTCACGGGAGCGACTGCCGTGCCGATCTACCAGTCCACCTCGTTCGAGTTCCCCTCAGTTGAAGAAGCCCGCGACCGCTTCCAAGTGAAGAAGCTCGGCCCGATTTACACGCGCCTGGGCAACCCCACGAACGACGCCGTTGAAGGCCGCATTTCCGCGTTGGAGGGCGGAGTTGGCGCACTGTTCACAGCTTCGGGCCAGGCGGCTCAGACGCTCGCGATTTTGAACCTGGCGTCGAAGGGCAACAATATTGTGGCCTCCCCCAGCCTTTACGGCGGTACGGCGAACCTGTTCCGCCACTCGCTGCCAAAGCTCGGCATCGAGGTCCGCTTCGTTGAGGATTCCCGCAACCGCGAGCAGTGGCTCGCCCAGGCCGATGAGAACACGGTCGCCTTCTACGGTGAGACCATCCCGAATCCGCAGGGCGACATTCTTGACTTCGAGGTCGTTGCTGGAGCCGCTCACGAGGTTGGCGTTCCCCTGATCGTTGACAACACCGTGGCAACGCCCTACCTGTGTCGCCCGTTTGAGCACGGCGCTGACATTGTCGTTCACTCGGCAACCAAGTACCTGGGTGGTCACGGAACTGCTCTGGGCGGGTTCATTGTGGATTCGGGCAAGTTCGACTTCGGTAAGGATCCAAAGCGCTTCCCCGGATTCAATGAACAGGATCCTTCCTACAACGGCATTGTTTATGCTCGCGACCTGGGCGAAGACGGCCCGTTTGGCGCGAACGTGTCCTTCATTTTGAAGGCGCGCCTGCAGGGCCAGCGCGACTTCGGCTTTTCCGCTTCGCCGTTCAACGCGTTCTTGATCGAACAGGGCATTGAAACCCTGTCGCTACGCATGGAGCGTCACGTTCACAACGCCCAGATCATCGCGGAGTACCTGGAGAATCACCCGCAGGTTGAGTCAGTTAACTACGCGGGCCTGAAGTCTTCCCCGCATCACGAGCTCGCTAAGAAGTACACGCCGAAGGGCCCGTCCTCACTACTTTCTTTTGTGATCAAGGGTGGATTCGAACCGGGCCGCAAGTTTGTGGACAACCTGAAGCTGTTCGCGTTCGTCGCGAACCTGGGTGACGTGCACTCGCTTTCCGTGCACCCCGCTTCGACGACGCACTCGCAGCTCACCGAAGAAGAGCTCGCCGCCGCCGGTATCGACCAAGGCACCGTGCGCCTGTCGGTTGGCACCGAACATTCAGATGACCTTATCGCCGATCTTGAGGCGGCTTTCAAGGCCGCCCGCGAATAATAGGGGGCGAGGACGTGGCTAGGCACACGCGAAACATAGAGGAACCACTCCCTGTAAGTGGCGGCTGGAAAGAAACGGATCCGGTGGCTTTCCGAAAGTTCAAACACATCGGCCCGCTTCGCTTGGAAAATGACCAGGTGATTCCCGACGTCACGATGAGCTTTGAGACCTTCGGTGAACTAAACGCTGACAGGTCCAACGCCGTCCTCATCCTTCATGCCCTAACTGGTGACGCACACGTGACCGGTGATGTGGCCCCTGGACAGAAGACTGCCGGATGGTTCAGCGAAATTGTTGGCCCCGGAAAGGTGATTGACACGGATAGGTACTTCGTGTTGGCACCTAACATCCTGGGTGGTTGCCACGGGTCGACAGGTCCGTCCTCGACGCATCAAGATGGAAAACCGTGGGGGTCACGCTTCCCGGTCGTGTCGACGCGCGATCAGGTGAACGCGGAAATTCGACTGGCGGATGCACTCGAGATCGACCGATTTCACCTGGTATTAGGCGCTTCCCTAGGTGGGCAGCGCGCGATCGAGTGGGGCATCATGGCCGCTGACCGCGTGGAAAATCTGGCCGTCATCGCATCCGGTCCGACGACCACGGCGGATCAGTCCGCGTGGGCGCACACGCAGATTAATGCCGTCACGTTGGATGAGCACTGGCACGGTGGTGATTACTACGACTGCGAGGTCGGGCCTACCAGGGGGCTCAGTTTGGCACGCCAAATCGCACACACTACGTACCGCAGTGCTGAGGAGCTCGGGGAACGTTTCGACCGCATTCCGCAGGGGCAGGAGGATCCGCTGACAGGTGGTCGTCTGGCCGTTCAGTCCTACTTGGACTATCACGGGCAAAAGCTCGCGCGCCGCTTTGATGCGGGGGCTTACGTCGCGCTTTGCCGCGGAATGCTCACCCATGACATTGGGCGAGACCGCGGAGGCGTAACGATGGCTTTGTCGCACGTTCGCGCCCGCACGCTGGTGGTCGCAGTCGATACGGACCGACTGTTCTCCCCGTCTCAGTCGCTCACGATTGCGACGGGAGTGCCGCACGGTTTTTATCGTGAGATCCGCTCCGACCACGGTCACGACGGCTTCCTAATCGAAGCCGAGCAGGCAACTGAATTGCTTGACGCGTTCTTGAATACTCCGCGTCAAAAGGCAAAGTGGCCGGGAGAGCCGGCATACAGCGTAAACTCAAAGGATGACTAACCTAGACCCAACGACCGTTTTTGGAAACCACCCACTTCCGCGAGCGGGAGCGTGGAGTCCGGACATTCTAGGACCCGGCTTTGAGGCGCAAGCCCTGCAGCTACTACCGGATGAGGAGGGCGAGGTTATCGCAACTGTTGTGCGACACCTCCCCGAAAAAGATCCGCACAGTTTGCAGGGCACGCCCTCGAAGCCGGTTTTTCGTGCGCTGTATATCCACGGGTGGAATGACTATTTTCACCAGCGGGAGCTCGCGCGCGAGATCGCTTTGGCGGGTGGTGAGTTTTACGGGCTCGACATGCGCAAGTACGGCCGGTCGTGGCGTAAGAATCAGACGTTTGGTTGGGTTAGGCACCTTTCACAATATGAAGAGGACATCGAGGAAGCCATTAACCTGATCGGCGACGACCTGCCGCTGGTTCTGATGGGTCATTCAACGGGCGGCCTGGTCACGGCGCTGTGGGCGCACCACAATCCGGGTCGACTCGCGGGCCTGTGGTTGAACTCCCCCTGGCTGGAGTTGCAGACCTCGGACCTGATTCGATTCCCCACTCAGCAGGCCGTTGAGATCATTGGGGCGCGCGAACCCCGCCGCGTCCTCCCAACTGGTGGAAACGACTTTTATTCGATTTCGCTGCGCGGCTGGAATAAGGACGATGGTGAAATGCCCGCCGAATACGCCGATTTCGCGGACGATCCATCGCTGACCGGGTGGGGAATCAGTCCCGTTTGGAAGGCAACCGGACGCAAGATCTTGGCGGGTTGGCTGGCCGCTATCACAGAGGGGCACCGCGAAGTTGCGGACGGCCTCGCGATTGATTGTCCCGTGCTGGTGTTAGCTTCGAAGAAATCCTTTGAGGGCAACAAGTGGACCCCTGACGTGCGCTTCCAGGACGCCGTTTTGGACGTGGATGTGATTGCGGAACGGTCCGCGCGTTTGGGCGACGAGGTCTGCATTAAACGCATCGCCGGCGTACACGACCTAGCGCTTTCTATTCCACCCGTGCGTCGAAAAGTTTGGAGCGCAACGCTTTCCTGGTTGCGTTACGCCGTTATCGGTCGTTCAGATTTCACGAGGGCGGAGTCCGCCGAACTGCAGGGGTTGAGGGTTCCTCTCCCCGAAGACGTGCAGCTGGCGCCGCGGTAGAGCGTCGTGCTCGATTTGACGGATCTTGCCGAATTCGGCGATGAGGGGAAGTTATCGTGCGCGGCGAGACCTGCGGCCG
>DUQT01000238.1 GCA_012837655.1 Actinomyces sp.
ACGAAAGTTCAGGTCCGCCCTCAACGATTCCGACCCAAACTGCCGCATGGCGTTGGTGGCAATTTTCGATTCAGACAGGAAGTACCCATCGGCCTCCGCCAAAATTAGCTTTCAGAGGGGAACCTCCCAAATCACCCCTACTTTTCGCCAGTTTGGGTCTGAATGGTGTTCTAGACGCCCGTCCTGAAACCCATTCAGAGGGGACCTGTCCAAATTCCGCCCTCAACCTGGCACATTGGGTCTGAATCGATTTTTGAGGGCGGTGCTGGGCGACCCATTCAGACGCAAAGCTCCCAGTATCTGCTGAAGACTGCTCCCGAACTGGAACTTTGGGTCTCGGAGGAAGTTTGGGTCTCGCACGCGACGCTGGGCGGGGTGCCGATCCAGCAAAACCGGCGACCAACAACTATCGGGCGGTAACGAGAGATGGCCGTTTGGGTCTGAATCGTTAATTAGCGAGCAGCCCTTCAACGCGGCGTGCACTCAACTACTCGGCCTCGCACACGGGGTGATTCATGGTCGCCCCGGACGAGATTGCCCGTAGCGCGTCGCGCGCTTCCTCGAGGGTGGAGACGGGCCACACTTCTAGGTCGTCAGGCTCGTTGCCGGCGACTTCGTCGCAGTTTGCGCTTGGTGCCAAGAACCACTGCGCCCCGTCCCTCTTTGCGCCATACATTTTTTGCACGATGCCGCCAATGGGTTCAACGTCGCCGCCGTATCCGATGACGCCGGTGCCTGCGACGATCGCGCCGCCCGTCGAGTCCCCGCCGGTCAACTGGTCGATGATCCCAAGCGAAAACATCATGCCTGCTGAAGGGCCGCCTACGTCCTCCAGGTGAATGTCGACCTCGAACGGTAGCTGTACATCCGCCGTCAGGTAGATCCCGAACTTCGAGCCCTTCATATCCTCGGGGGCGAACTCGGGCAAATACGTGTTCATCTGGATTTTTTCGACCCTATTGTTGCGCAAGATTTCGAGGGTCACGGGGGTTTCTGGCGCCAGGTCCTTCGGCAAATCGAAAGGCACAGAGGGCTTGTCCACCTTGTGGCGAACCCCATCCGGAGTCGTGATCGCAACAAGCACGTCCCCTTCCTGCACGAGCCCCTCTGCATGCGACCCCGTCACTGCGCCCGCGATCGTAAAGGTTGCGGTGACGTTGTAGCCAAGCTCTTCCAGAGCAACCGCCGCCGCCGTCGACTGCGACGTCGTCATCTGCGTCATCGCCATCTGGTCGAGTTCCTCGCGAGTCAGGTCCGACGGATACACGTCGCTCTCCCGCTCAACGTCCATGCTGTCCGAAAGTAGTGCCTGCACCACCTGGAACAGCGACACGTGCGAACCAGGCCCTCCGTACGTCGACACCGTCACCATGCGTAGCTGCCCTTGCGACGCCGTCACGGCCTCATCATTATGAATGTCGATAACCGGGTATCCGGACACCGAACCCGTCACGTCAAAGGTCGGGCCCGGCTTCGAAATCACGAACGGCATCGGGATACCAAGCCCAACACCGATCACCACCGACCCGATAATCAGCAATGCCAGCACGCCCTTGAACCGTTTTACGACAGACTTGAAATCCTGGGGCCGACCGCCGTTCGATACATACGAGGGCGAGCCGCCACCCGCCATAGTGGAGCCTCCACCCGCGCCCGCCTGCGCCGACGCCGCACCGCCGGTGTGCCAGGGGTTTTCCTGCCACCGAGCACCGCCCTCGTCGGGCATCTTAACGCCGGGAACTTTCATTCCGGATTTGGTTGCGGGCCCCGAAATCGGGTTGGAAACGGGTTGCGCGCCGAGCTTATACTTGCGGATTCGGCGCCCCTTAATCGGGCGGGCAATCACGGGTTCGTGCACCGCGGGTTTGGTTTCCTGCACGTCGGGCCCGCTGAGCGGATTCGCCGTCACAGGCCGGCCCGTGCGCGCCTGGTTTGCAGACTGCTCGGGTCCTAGTTGCGGATTGAAGTCCCGGTTCGATGAATTCTGGTTTGCCATGCGCACTTTCCGCGAGTCGACGGTTCGCGGCCCATCTCGGAGTTCTCATTTCGTCGTGATTTCCATTCTGAACGATGATCTGCCAGATTGCCACGCAGCGACACCGATTGGAATATTTTCATGCCCGAGGGCGGTGCTTCCAAACCCCATTCAGAGGGTAACTGTCCAAAATGGGGGCCCTTTTGGTCACTTGGGGTCGGACTCGTTGCTGGGAAGCGGCTTCCAAACCCCATTCAGAGGGAAACTGTCCAAAACAGGGGCCAATTCGGCCACATGGGGTCGGACTCGTTTCTGAGGCCGCCCGTCCACACCCCACCGTGAGGGAAACTGGCCGAAAACAGCCACCAAATCGACGCTTTGGGTCTGAATCGTTAATTCGCTTTCGGCGCAACCTGCACAATCCCGCGGTTTTCTGCAGGTTTCCGGCCTTTTGCTAGCGCGCGCGGGCGGCGGAACCGGTATTTTATGAGTATGAGTGACAACCAGTCCAACATGAATGAGCCGGTCGGCGGCGAGCCGAACGCTTGGGAGGAAATGCTCCGCGGAATGTTAGGCCGCGAAGCTGCTGATGAGGTCATCAGCGCGATGCGCGCCCAGGGCATCGACCCGTCTGAGATGGCTGGCGATTTGAAGTTTCCGGGTTCCCCGATGGAGTTGCGTTCCATGATGGCGCAGATGCGCTACGTGATGGATTCGTCGGAGGGCCCAATTAACTGGAAGATGGCGCACGAAATCGCGCGTCAACGTGCTTGGGGCGAGGGCGATCCTGAGATCACTGCAGCTGAGGGCCAGCGCATCCGCCAGGCTCTGCAGGTGGGCGACTTGTGGCTGGACGCGGTGACTGATCTTGAGCCTTCGCGCGGTGATCGCCACGCGTGGCGGAGGTCGAACTGGGTCGACAATACGCTCGACACTTGGAAACAAATGGTTGAGCCGGTCGCGGCCAACGCGTCGCGTGCCCTGTCTGATGCGTTGAAGCAGCAGATGGATCAGATGACGAACCAGGGAATTGGAGAGCTCCCTGAGGGTCTCGCCCAGTTTATGGGCCAGGCACAACCGATGATGGAGAAACTCTCCGCCGCCGTTTTCGCCGGCCAAATCGGCGAGGCGCTGGGCGGCCTCTCCCACGAAGCGCTCGGCTCCACCGACGTCGGGATGCCCATGCACGCAAACGGCGCAACCGCACTCGTAGTTCCAAATGTCAACGCCTTCGCCGAAGGGTTCGACATCCCCACCGACGAGGTCTACCAATTCCTCGCCCTCCGCGAAGTCGCCCACGCGCGCCTATTCAACGCGGTGACGTGGCTACGTTCAGAAATGCTGCTCGCCGTCCAAAAGTATGCGTCCGAAATCCGCATTGACACCGATGCGATTAACGAGGCCGCCACTTCGATTGATCCGACGGACATGCAAGCTCTGCAAAATGCGATGACGGCCGGGGCGTTCGCGACGGAGACGACTGAGGCGCAGGAGAAGGCTCTGGAGAAGTTGGAAACCCAGCTCGCCCTCATAGAAGGATGGGTCGAAACGATCACGTACGAAGCTGGGCGTCCGTATCTGCCGCACATTGATCAGCTGCGCGAGTTGATGCGTCGCCGCCGCGTTTCTGGTGGCGCCGCGGAGCAAATGTTGGAGCAGTTGATTGGGCTTCAGATGCGTCCTCGTCAGGCGCGAAATGCCGCGCAATTGTGGGAGATTGTCGCGCGTGAACGAGGCCGTGCCGAGCGGGATGCGCTTTGGAATCACCCGGATTTCGCGCCGACGGCTCAGGAGCTTCAAGACCCGGAGGCGTTCCTCGCCAGCCGCGCGAAGAAGGCCGAGGCCGACGCTGACATCGATGCGGCGCTCGAGCAGATGCTAGAGGGGACGCTCGGGTGGGCTGAAGGTTTGCAGCCTGGCCAGGATTCCGAGGGCGATGCTAAGCGCGCGGAGGATTCGGGCGACTCCGACGGGTCGGCTGGCTCCGATGGGGCCGGCGGTTCGAGTGGTGCTGACGGTACAGGTGGTGCTGAAGGTTCAAGCGGTTCAAGCGGTGCCGACGGTTCTGGTGGTGCGGACGGTACAGATGGTGCCGGCGGTTCTGGCGACTAGAAGCGTGAGTGAGCCCAACCGTTTCGGTGTCCAACGGTCCAAGTAGCTAGAGCTTCGGTCAGCCTGAGGGTTCCGGATACCAATAGCCCTACTGAAGCCGCCTGGTCCGGCAATGGCAACGCTTCCGGCTACTAGTAGCACAAGTGTGCCCAACCGTTTCCGTATCGAACGGTCCAAGTGGCTAGAGCTTCGGTCAGCCTAAGAGTTCCGGCCACCAATAGCCCTGCTGAAGCCGCCTGGTCCGGCAATGGCAACGCTTCCGGCTACTAGAAGCATGCGTGAGCCGAGCGGTTCCAACGGACAACAGCCCAACTAATCCGGTTGGATTGACCGCCTTTACGATCAGTTGCCAGAGCTCTACCCAGAGCAGTCGGCATAACTCAGACAATCTGTAGGCGTTTGGGGCGTCCCATTGCGTTGGGACGCCCCAAATCTGTACCCGAGGCTAGCTCCGCCCTCGAAAACTAAACCCAAAATTTCGATTCAGACCCAAAGTGTCGGTTTGATGGCTGTTTTTGGCCAGTTCCCCTCACAGTGGCGTGTGAGCGACTACTCCCAGAAACGATTCAGACCCAAACTGGCGGAATTAGGGTCTGTTTTGGACAGTTACCCTCTGAATGGGTTTTGGAAGCTGCTCTCCAGAAGTGGTTCCGACCCCAAGTGGTCAAAAGAGACCCCATTTTGGGCAGTTGCCCTCACAGAAGGTTTTGTGAGCACCGCCCTCGTGAATCATTCCGACCCAAACTGGCTGAAAGCAAGGGGTAGCCAGGTTGAGATTCGGCAGGATGGGTCTGAAACGAAACTCCCGGCGGCACGTTGGGTCTGAATGATGAATTTGCGAGCGGCATCGAGATGATCGGCCAACGCTTAGCTGCCGACTGTAGTTAAGCGCATGGGAAGGTTGGCCACTTCGGGTCGGAATCGAAATTTGGCTGGGCGCTTTGGGTCTGAACGGTAAATTTGGCGAGCTTCGCTCGGCCTGAAAGCACGCTGCGGAAGAGTTATCCACACCTAGCGAGACGCCTCTAGACCGCGCGCCAAATTTTTGGGACTGTAATCACGGCGGCTTCCGCGTCTGAAGGAGGACACATGCAACTGCGCGAGGGCACGTCCGTGCTAATCCGATCCAACGGCGACGTACAAATAGGTTTAGGCCGGAAAAGCGCGGTATTTTCGGGGCTTGACCCGTCCGAGCAATCATTCCTGCAGAGCTTACGTTTCCCCGCAGCCGGCGGCGCCGCCACAGAACGCGCCCGCAAACGCGGGATCCCAAGGTCACGCGTCGAGCTTCTGACAGACCTACTAAACCAGCACGAACTCACGCAATCTGAACCGGAACCCAATGCATCAGCCGACGCCCACCGCCTGTTGCGTCGCGACGGCCACACCCGATCGCTCGCCAACCGCGCAGACGTGCGCGTCGACATCGTCACCTTCAGCTGCGGCGACCCCGTCCAGTTCCTGAAGATGAAACCCTACATCTCCGCTCTTGTCGAAACACTTCAATCAGCTTCCATTACCAGAATCGGATTCGACTACCGTGGTCGCGATATGGGTGGATTGTCGAGGGCGGGGCTCGGAGAACTTGTTGGTTTAGAGCAACCACTCCACTCCGAGCCACACTTCGTGATTGCGCTGTTTGCTCGAGCTTCCTCGGCGGCTTTAGTTCACCCGTGGCAAGAAGCCGGCATACCGCACGTCTCGATCGTTTTCCATGAGGACTGCATCCAAATCGGCCCGTTCGTCCGTCCGGGTGGATCTCCGTGTTTGAAGTGTGTTGACAGAAACTTCCGAGACCTGGATCCGGAGTGGCCTGCACTCCAAATCCAATGCCGCGATCAACCTTTCCCATCACTTTCGCCGGAGCTAAGTAAGACAACGGCGATCATGACTGCGCGTTTGGTGGCGAACGAACTCGATGGAGTGGGCATGGTTGCGGGTGAAGTCCGCTTTGTTGACGAGAACTTCGTCGTTGAACGAGCAACCTGGCCACAACATCACGACTGCGGGTGCACTACGGGTCCGGATGCGCCGGACCCTGTCCGCTCTGAACCGAAGGGACCTGACAGCGATATCTCGGCCGAGAAGGACGAAGACCGGGCAGGCCTCGAACGTACCCGCGAGTGCGTGGGCGTGTAGGTAGCAAGCCCTAGCAGTCGGGCATCACTCGACACGAACAGTTCATTCGGCACAGGATTGTGCTGTGACCCTCGCTTACCCGCCTCCCCTCATTGAACTACGGCCCTCTTGCTAGTCCCCCACCTCTCTGCGGATTATCGCGAGGACCTCTGACCCGAACTTCTCAGCCTTCACCGCGCCAATCCCGGGGATCGTCCGCAACTGGGTCAAGGTCTTTGGCTGCGCATCCGCGAGCGCAATCAAAGTTCGATCTGTGAATATCGTGAATGCTGGTTTCGACATCTCCCGCGATAGATCCAGACGCCACTCGCGCAATGCCTCGAACAGGCGCTTGACATCCTCCGGCGCATCCTCAAGTTCGTCCTTCAACTTGGGCCGCGCCCTCTTCGGCTTCGCGCGCACAAACTCTTCCTCGGGCCACATACCATCCAAAAACCGCGAGTATTCGCGGTTCTTACCGCGTCCACTCCCCCGCGATTTCGCGTATGAAATAACCAGTCGCGTCTTCGCCCTCGTGACACCGACGTACAGAAGGCGGCGTTCCTCCTCAACGGCTTCAGACGTTTTTGCAAGCGAAATCGGCAACAGCCCCTCCGATGCGCCCGCTAAAAACACGGCGTCCCATTCCAAACCCTTCGCGGCGTGCAAGGACGAAAGCGTTACACCCGAAATCGTCGGCGCGAGCTGCGTTTCCGCCCGTTCATTCAGCTCGCGCACAAAATCCGCCAGCGAAAGCTGAGACCGTTCTATAGCCAGATTCACGAGGGCGTCCAGGGTGTCCCACCGTTCTCGGACCGCTCCCTGGCCAGATGGCGGCATTGCCGTCCACCCCAACCCTGAAGCCACGTCCTTCACAGTTGTAACAACATCGTGTTCATTGTCGAGGCCGGACGCGTCCGTTTGCTGGGGGCTCGGTTGATTGCGGGCTTTGGCTCCTTGGATTTGCACAAGTTGGCGCAGGACCACCATTGCTTTGCGGATTTCTTCGCGCTCGAAGAACTTTTCGCCGCCGCGGACGATGAACCCAATTCCGGCCTCAGCTAACGCCTGTTCGAACGCTTCTGATTGCGCGTTTGTTCGGTACAGAATGGCGATGTCCTCGAGTCCCATACCGTCGGCTTCCAATGCCTTTATTTGCGAGGCAATTCCAGCCGCTTCGCCCTCATCATCTGCGTAGGCAACAAAAGCGACCGCTGGACCAGAGTCCCGCTGAGACTTCAACCTCACCGCACCAGCGGGCATCCCCTGCCCCGCCCTCGAACCTGAAAACCTGGAACTGCCTACGATGCGAGAGGATCCACGGCCGCTGTTTCCGGATGCTTCCAGGACTCGGTTGGCGACGGAGACTATCTGCGGCGTGGAGCGGTAGTCGCGGTTGAGTTGGACGCGTCTGGCACCGGGGTGGTATTTCTCGAAGTTTACGAGGTAGGCCGGGTCTGCGCCCGCGAAGGAATAAATGGTCTGGGCGACGTCGCCGACGACGCAGATATCGTGGCGGCCGCCCAGCCACTCCTGTAAGAGGGCGAACTGGAGGGCAGAGACGTCCTGGAACTCGTCCACGACAAAATTGCGGTACTGAGATCGGACGGTTCGCGCGATATCTTCGCGATCCTGCAGGATGCCGGTCATCAGGAGGAGTACGTCCTCAAAGTCGATGACGCCCCGTTCATCCTTGGCGGATTCGTAGACTTTCAGAAGCGATGACATCGTTTCCGCGTCGAGGCCGGCGGGCGGTTCGCGTAGTTGCTCTTCTAGTGCATCCACATATTTTTCGGAGCCGATCATTGAGACCTTGGCCCACTCGATCTCGGCTGAAATGTCGCGGATTGCAGACTTATCCACAGATATGCCGAGGCGTCGAGCGGCACTTGCCACTACGGGAGCCTTGTAGTCCATGATCGCGGGCATGGGCCCGCCAATAAC
>DUQT01000239.1 GCA_012837655.1 Actinomyces sp.
CGCCACCACGGCGAACCCGCGGCCGTGTTCGCCGGCCCGGGCGGCCTCTATCGCCGCGTTCAGCGCCAGCAGGTTGGTTTCTGATTCGTTTGGAATAACAGAGTCTTTATGAACTAGACTAAACCGGTACGTCTAGTACGACGCCAACGACAGTTGGTTGAGAGCCCCGATAGCTCAGCGGATAGAGCGTCTGCCTCCGGAGCAGAAGGTCGCAGGTTCGAGTCCTGTTCGGGGCGCTTTTCTTTGCCCACTAACGACTGTGAGCGTCAACACGTTACGCGGCTCGCGCGACTGGCCTGGGACCAAGATTGGCCCCAAGATTTTTTCTAGGTGGGATAATGGCACCGTTAAGTACCTCGATTAGGAGATCGTAATGCGCGTACATATTGCTGCTGACCACGCGGGGTTTGAGCTCCGTGAATTCTTGATTGAGCGCCTAGAGGGTGCCGGCCATGAAGTTATCGATCATGGCGCAAAGGATTACGACCCGATGGACGCATACCCGACCATGTGTATCCCAGCTGCCGAGGCCGTTGCCGCGGATCCGGGTTCGTTGGGCATCGTGATTGGTGGTTCCGGCAACGGTGAGCAGATGGCTGCCAACCTGGTTGATGGCATCCGCGCAGCACTCGTGTGGAACGAATCAACCGCAGTTTTGGCGCGTGAGCACAACGACGCAAACGTCATTTCGATTGGTGCGCGCCAGCACACGAAGGAAGAAGCCGCACACTTTGTGAAGGTGTTCCTAGCAACTCAGTTCTCGGGCGATACCCGCCACAAGCACCGCATCGGCCTCATGACCAAGTACGAGCAGGAACGCTGCAAGGAAAAGTAAAACGCGGAGCTACCAGCGTCAGCGCTTGACGTTAGGAAAGAGCTAACAGGTAGCGAAGGGCGCACACAAGCGAAGACACTGCGTCGTTTCAACAAACGTCGCTGATGTCACGTCGTCCGCAACAGACGCCGATGCTATCGGGCCGTCTACGGCAGACGCCGATCACATCGGGTCGTCAACAACAGAAGCCGCTGATGTCGCGTCCACTAGACGCTAAAGGGATGAAGCCAGGGGAACCTGGCTTCATCCAATTCTGGTCGGTGTGACCAACTGGTCGCCCAGTTTTCGGGCGCGAGTTACCTCAAAAACGGTGAACCCTCTAGGATTGAGGGCGTGACTCCTAAAGATTTAGAAGAACTCATCCATGCTGTACTGACCGGCGCCGTAGCGGACGGCGAAGTTGAACTCGCCGCTGAAGACATTCCGCAGGACGTGACCGTCGAACACCCTCGCAACCGTGAACACGGCGACTGGGCTACCAACATCGCAATGCGCCTGGCTAAGAAGGCTGGCACCAATCCGCGTGCCCTGGCTGAAATCCTCGCTCGACGCCTGCGTGAACAGGACGGCATCGCCGAAGTCGACGTAGCAGGACCCGGGTTCATCAACATCCGCCTTGAAGCGGCATCCGCTGGCGAACTCGCCCGCACCATCCTGGAAGCCGGCGAAAACTACGGAAACAACGAGTCCAAAGCCGGAACACACGTGAACCTTGAATACGTGTCCGCCAACCCGACCGGCCCCATCCACCTTGGTGGCGCACGCTGGGCCGCGGTCGGTGACTCCATGGCCCGCCTCCTGAAAGCAGCTGGAGCTGAAGTCACCCGCGAATACTACTTCAACGACCACGGCGCCCAAATCGACCGTTTCGCCCGCTCTCTCTACGCCCGCGCAAAGGGCGAAGAAGCACCAGAAGATGGCTACGGTGGCCAATACATTGAAGATATCGCCAACCAGGTCATGGCCGACGCCCAGGCCGCAGGCGAACCAAACCCACTTGACCTGCCCGAAGAGGAAGCTGTCGAAGCGTTCCGCGCTCGCGGCGTTGAACTCATGTTTGCTGAAATTAAAGACAAGCTCAGCGAGTTCCGCACCGAGTTCGACGTTTTCTTCCACGAAGATTCCCTGCACGAATCCGGCGCAGTTGACGAAGCGATCCAGATCCTTCGCGACCGTGGCCATATTTTCGACGAGGGCGGTGCTACGTGGCTGCGTACCACCGACTTCGGTGATGACAAGGATCGCGTAGTTGTGAAGTCTGACGGGGAGACCGCCTACTTTGCAGGCGACCTGGCTTACTACTTGGATAAGCGCAACCGTGGAGCCGACGAAGCGGTGTACCTGCTTGGTGCTGACCACCACGGTTACATTGGCCGCATGATGGCAATGTGTGCCGCGTTTGGGGACGAGCCGCACAAGAACCTTGAGATTCTGATTGGCCAGATGGTCAACCTGGTTCGCTCAGGTAAACCTGTCCGCATGTCCAAGCGCGCCGGCACAGTTGTTACCTTGGACGACCTCGTGGATGCAGTTGGTGTTGACGCTGCACGTTATTCGCTGGTTCGCACGTCAATCGACCAAAACGTAGATATTGATCTTGACCTGCTGACCCAAAACACGAATGACAACCCGGTTTACTACGTGCAGTACGCACACGCTCGAACCGCGAACGTGAGCCGAAATGCTGATGAGCACGGCGTAACTCGGGATCAGGAGTTCGACCCGTCCGCGCTTGATCACCCGGCTGATGCGCAGCTTCTTGGCGTTCTTGCACAGTTCCCGTCCGTGGTTGCGCAGGCCGCGCAGTTCTTGGAACCGCACCGCGTGGCTCGCTACCTGGAAGAGCTGGCTGGCGCCTACCACACCTGGTACGCGCAGTGCCGCGTGACTCCGCGCGCTGATGAGGAAGTCACCAAGGGCCACGTTGCCCGCCGCTGGCTCAATGACGCGGTCAAGCAGGTACTGGCAAACGGCCTGAACCTGATCGGCGTTTCCGCTCCGGAGCGCATGTAGTCCAACCGTTCGTTAACCGGCGCGGGGCGTCCACCCTTGCGGGAGCTCCGCGCCCGCAACAAACCCAAATCCGGTTACATACAAGCCACCCGTACGTGAGCCATAGATAGAAGGAGTCCCATGAGCCTCGCCCTCGAAAATCTACGCGCCCCAAAGCCAACTGAACGCCCGGATTTGTGGCCGTGGAGTGCGAAGTTTGCAGATGGTGAACTCACGCTGGGTGGTTGGCCGGTTACGAAACTGGTGGAGCAGTGTGGCTCGCCGGTTTACGTGCTGGATGAGCCCGACCTGGTTGGGCGCGCAACGGTGTGGGCGACTGTGATGGCCGAAGAATTCTGGGTCGGCTACGGGATGGGCGGCGGATCCGCGTACTATGCAGCGAAGGCGATGATGAGTGCGCGCGTGATCGAACTGGTCACCGCCGCCGGCATGGGTGTTGACACGGCTAGCCTGGGTGAACTCACGACTGCGTTGCACGCGGGCGCTGATCCGAACATGATCGGCCTGCACGGTAACAACAAGTCGGATGAGGAGCTACGCCTCGCGATTTCCGCGGGGGAGCGCGGCATCGCCCGCATCGTGATTGATTCTGCGGATGAGGTCGCGCGCGTCGCCGCAATCGCGGAAGAGCTTGGCCGCAAGGCTCGCGTCATGATTCGCGTAACGACTGGTGTTCACGCCGGCGGCCACGAGTTCATCGCAACCGCGCATGAAGACCAGAAGTTCGGACTCTCCCTGGCGACCGGCGCCGCCAAACGGGTCGCGCTCGATATCCAAGACTACGAATCCCTGGAGTTCGTCGGCGTTCACAGCCACATCGGCTCCCAAATCCGCGACCTGGACGCGTTTTCAGAATCCGCCGGGCGCCTGCTTGGCCTCGTAAAGGATTTACAGGACGAGGGCGTGGCTTGCAACGAACTTGATTTGGGCGGAGGCTACGCGATTACATACACCGGCCAGGATCCCGAGCCGACCAGTCCAAAGGATATTGCTCGAGCGCTTGCCTCGGCGGTGCGAAACAAATGTGAAGAGCTAGGTCTGAAGGTCCCGCACGTTTCGATCGAACCGGGACGCTCCACGGTTGGGCCTTCAACCGTCACCTTGTACCGGGTTGGCACCGTCAAAGAAGTGCCACTCGGGGATGGCAAGTCGCGCCTCTACGTCTCTGTTGACGGCGGTATGTCGGACAATATTCGTCCCGCGCTGTACGAAGCCGATTACACGGCGCTGCTAGCGAATCGGGAAGCCAGCTCCGCCCTCGTACTTGCAAGAATTGTTGGAAAACACTGCGAATCTGGCGACATTGTGGTCCACGATGTTGCACTACCCGCGGACGTGAAACGCGGCGACATTTTGGCGGTTCCTGCAACGGGAGCGTACGGACACGCAATGTCGTCGAACTACAACATGTTGACCAGGCCGGGAACGCTCGGCGTTGGGACGGGCGATCCGCACTGGATCATTTACCCCGAGAAACTGTCTGACCTTTTGGACCGCGACGCTTATCTGGCGTCAAAGAACTAGGCTCGTTTCCAGAACCTACGGAGGAAATATGACCACGAAGACGCAGAATATTGCCGTACTCGGTGCGGGAACTGTTGGATCACAAGTCATTCGTCTAATCAACGAACACCGTGATGACCTGCAGGCACGTTCGGGCGCGGTGCTGAATATCTCCGCGGTCCTTGTGCGAAACCTGGACGCGAAACGCGACTACGACGTTGATCAGACGCTGCTCACGACCGACGCGGAAGGCGCGATCGACGGGGCGGACATCGTCATTGAACTGATTGGTGGCATCGAGCCGGCCTACAGCTATGTGAAGCGCGCACTGAACAACGGTTCAACCGTGATCACTGGAAACAAGGCGCTTCTGGCGCAACACGGCCCAGAACTATACGAACTCGCCGCCGAGAACGACACGGATCTTTACTATGAGGCCGCAGTCGCGGGCGCTGTTCCAATCGTCTACGGCCTGCGCGAATCCCTGGCTGGGGACCGCGTTAACCGCATGATCGGAATCGTGAACGGCACGACGAACTTCATCCTGGACCAGATGGCGACGACCGGCGCGTCCTACGATGATGCCTTGAAGGAAGCGCAGGAACTCGGGTTTGCTGAAGCTGACCCGACCGCCGACGTTGAGGGTCTTGACGCTGCGGCGAAGTGCGCGATCATGGCGTCGCTGGCATTCCATTCCCGCGTTTCCATGGAGGACGTGGCTGTCGAAGGCATCACCAAGATCACCGCGCAGGACATGGAGGAAGCTGCTGAAAACGGCATGGTTATCAAGCTTCTGGCCATCGCGGAACGACGCGTTGACGATGAGGGCGTTGAAGGTATTGGCGCGCAGGTCTACCCGGCGCTAGTTCCCACCACGCACCCACTTGCAACGGTATCCGGCGCGTTCAACGCGGTTGTTCTTGAAAACGAATCCGCTGGTCGACTGATGTTTTACGGCCAGGGAGCGGGTGGCGCGCCAACCGCCTCGGCTGTGCTGTCCGACCTGGTTGCGGGTGCATCGCACCGGGTTCACGGTGGCCACGCGCCACGCGAATCGCGCTACGCAGAGCTTCCCATCCTTGACCCGGGCTCAGCTCAAACCCGCTACCAGGTGCGTATCAAGGTAGAAGAACGCGCAGGCGTGCTCGAAGAGGTCGCTGGCATCTTTGCCCGCCACGGAGTTTCCCTGCTAACCGTCCAGCAGAATGTGCCCGAGCCCGGCAAAGACGTACACATCGTCCTCGCAACGCACACAACCCGGGATTCCGATTTGCAAGCCGTTATCGACGCACTGGGCAAATCCAAGGTCGTTCAGGCGGTAGAATCCAGTTTGAGGGTTGAAGGAGACAACTAACTAAAATGCGGCTCACCAACGACTTTGTCCGTGTGCGTGTTCCAGCCACGTCTGCAAATATCGGACCGGGTTTTGATCACGCGGGAATGGCGCTTCGAATTTTCGACGAGGTCGAGATCCGCGCAGTTGTTGGTGACACGCTAGTCCAAGTAATCGGACATGGCTCCGACACGGTCCCGACGGGGGAGGACAACCTCATCGTCCGATCGGTTCGCCGTGGCCTGGACTACCTGGACGCCTCCCAGGTTGGCCTGCACATGATCGCGCGCAACCGGATCCCGCACGGCTCCGGCCTGGGATCATCCGCAGCCGCAATCGTTGCGGGCCTGATGCTCGCTCGCGGTCTAGCGGGGGAGGACTCCATGACCATGGACGAAGTCTTCCAACTCGCCACGCAGGCCGAGGGGCATCCCGACAATGCCGCTCCAGCCGTCTTCGGTGGAGTCACGTTTTCGTGGATGAAAGAATCCGGGACTGCGCACAGCATCGTCCTCCCGCCGCCTTCCGGCATTAATGCGTGCGTGTTGACGCCCAAGTTTTCGGTGTCAACGTCCGAAGTGCGCGCGGCCCTGCCCGACCAGGTTCCGCACGTTGACGCCCGTTTCAACCTTGCTCGCGCGTCGCTGCTGTCCCTGATTATGGCCGGCGTGGCGTCACCCGAATACCTGATGGACGCCACCGAAGATCGTCTCCACCAAGCCCAGCGTGCGTCCGCCATGCCGGCTACGTATGACCTCGTTCAATATTTACGAGGGCGGGGCTTGCCAGCTGTTGTTTCGGGGGCGGGACCGACGGTTTTGGTGCTCGCTGAGCTCGATCCGGTCATGCGGGAAGAAGCTCAAGCTGCGGGCTGGACTGTGAAGTGTCCGGGAATCTCAGCTGAGGGCGCGAGCATCCTAGAGGCCTCCCGAAGCAACTAGCGCCCGGCTCAAAAACCTCAGGTGGGAATGCTTGAGGCATCAACCCTGCACAGCTGCGCCCTCGAGAATCAATTTTCGGCGACAACTTGGCGGGTTTGGAAAGCGCCGGATGACGCACTCCATTTCCCAAGAACAAAAACAACTGATACTATTTAGGGCAGGTTCAGTTGAACCGGAGCTGATCTCGATCAGCATTTTCAATCTTCCATCACGTTATTTGTGTAGGGAAGAATGTATCCACATCCCAGATGTCTCTTTCTTTCCTGCTTTCTTTGATGGAAACGCTCCTGCTTAAATGAGCAGAGATTCACACGGCCACACGATGGCAACACCAGTGAGGAAATTCGTTGAGCGAAAACCCAACACAAAAAAGACGTCCACTTTCACAGATGCGTCTTGCTGAACTGCGCGAAGTCGCTGAAGAAATGGGTCTTCAAGACTACGCAAAGATGCGCAAGCCCGACCTGCTCGCAGCGATTCGCGAAGCAAGGGGAGATAAGCCCCGCCGCGGACGCGGGACGTCACCTAAGACCACAGAAAACCAGAAGTCGGATTCCCAAAAGGACGGCGCTTCAGAGTCTCAGGGCGGTAAGGACCGCCAGCAGCAGAAGCAGGCCGAAAAGTCCGAGGACAAGGGCGACTCTGGTGACTCCAATGGTGAACCACGCAGGCGCCGTCGTCGCGCGGCCACTGCTGAAGCAGGTTCACCGGAATCCATCCAACTTGACGTGAAGGCCGAGTTGAAGGCCACCAAGAAGGAAATGGATCAAAAGGACTCGAAGAAGTCCGATCACAAGTCTGACCAGCACGACGGTCGAAAGAAGTCGTTGGACGACATCAAGCTACCGTCTGCTGATGACGATGACAGCGACGACGACTCGAACAGGCACGATGGTGGCGATAATGACCGCCACAATAACCGTCGCCGTAACAATCGTCGCGATGATAATCGTGATAATCGAGGGCGCCGTCGCCGCGGCCGTGACCGCAACAAGCGCCGCCGTGATGATCGCGAACCCGAGATCACTGAGGACGATGTACTGATTCCGATCGCGGGCATCCTTGATGTGCAGAACAACCACGCGTTTGTGCGCACATCTGGCTACCTGCCCGGCCCGAACGACGTTTACGTAACGCTTGGTAACGTCCGTCGCTGGAATCTGCGTCCAGGTGACGCGGTTGTCGGTTCGGTTCGCCAGCCTCGTGAAGGCGAGCGTCAGCGCCAGAAGTACAACGCTTTGGTGTCCGTCGATTCGGTGAACGGCATTCCGGTTGATAAGGCCGGTAACCGTCCGGAGTTTGCGAAGCTAACGCCGCTTTACCCGAATGAGCACTTGCGTTTGGAGACCACTCCGAAGGCAATCACGCCGCGCGTCATCGACCTGGTTGCTCCGATCGGTAAGGGCCAGCGTGGCCTGATCGTTTCGCCGCCGAAGGCTGGTAAGACGATCATCATGCAGCAGATCGCTAACGCGATTTCGCAAAATGATCCCGAGGTGCACCTGATGGTCGTTCTAGTTGATGAGCGTCCTGAAGAGGTCACCGACATGCGTCGCACGGTTAAGGGTGAGGTCATTGCATCTACCTTTGACCGCCCGGCATCTGACCACACGATCGTTGCTGAACTCGCTATTGAGCGCGCAAAGCGTCTGGTTGAACTCGGCCACGACGTCGTCGTCCTGCTTGACTCGCTGACCCGCCTGGGCCGCGCTTACAACCTGGCAGCCCCGGCATCTGGCCGCATCCTGTCCGGTGGTGTGGACGCGTCGGCACTGTACCCGCCGAAGAAGTTCTTCGGTGCGGCACGTAACGTCGAAGAGGGCGGATCCCTGACGATCATTGCTTCTGCTCTAGTTGAGACCGGCTCCAAGATGGACGAGGTCATCTTCGAAGAGTTCAAGGGTACCGGCAACATGGAGCTACGCCTGTCGCGTCAGCTTGCTGACCGCCGCATTTACCCGGCAGTTGATGTCAACGCCTCGGGCACTCGCCGTGAGGAACTGCTGTTCAAGGAGGAAGAGCTCGCAATCATGTGGCGTCTACGCCGCGTACTGGGCGTCCTCGAGCAGCAGCAGGCTCTGGAGCTTGTGCTTGACAAGCTGAAGGACACGCAAAACAACGCTGAGTTCCTAATGGCAATCGCAAAGACGACGCCTAAGGATTAGGTAAAGACAAGCAAAGGCGGCGACCACTTTGGTGGTCGCCGCTTTTGTTATCGAAACCTTTAGCCGCTTCGCGTGTGCCTTCAAATGAGCCACGTCGATTTTTTGTGCATCGTCAGGCGGCCTTGAGCCCGCTATTTGTCTCATGGCGCCCTGTTTTCATGCGTCCTCAGGCGGCCTTGAGCCCGCTATTCGTCTCGCGGCGTCGCGTCTCCACGCCTCGCGGTGCCATGCTTCAATGCGTCGTCAGGCGTTCACAGAATCGAAGGTCTCGTTCGGCTTCTTTTGGCCGGCGGGAATTTCTACGTCGATGATGTTTTCCGCGACGGGGCGGGGGCATGTGCCAAACGGGGTGAAGTGGGCGGGGAATACGCTTGAGTAGTTGAAGTCGACGACCCAGCCGCCGTCCATTTCAAGCAGGGGAGCGCGCCGCCACGCGGTGGTTTCCTTGCCGGAGGTCTTGTCGGTGAAGATTACGAAGGGGTCTTCGGCATCCGTAACGGCCATTGTGCGGGTGCGGTCGCTGAAGGGAACTTTAATTTCACCACTGAAATCAGACTTGCGGACCTTGCCTTCTTGCGCGGTGAAAATATCTCGCGAGCGAGGCGAATCGTACTTGCGGTACTCGACGGGAACTACCCATTCAGGCTTGTAGTCAAAAGTGGGAACGCCGGTGAAGACGCTCCGCAACTTGGCGTTGTCGTCGCGAACGCGCACGATAATCCGGTCAAATCGCGAGGCAATCTCGGCAAGTTTTGCGCCGGAAATAAACTCCGGCATGGGGTCTGCATCCGCGCTGATCTTGAATTCACCAACGGCGGGCTCGCCCTCGAGAATCACGCCATCATCTTGCGTGAAATTGACGTGGATGAAATCGCCGTCAAAACTCCACGTGCCGGGGAAGTTTTCGAGACTTGCGGGCTCGGTTTCCAACCAGTCGAGGCTGGTCACGGTGAGCCAGCCGTGGGACTCGCGCCATTTTTCGTTTTCGTCGTCGCGCCACTGCTGCCAGGCTTGTTCTGCCGAAACATCTTTGTTTTCCATACACAAGAAACTAAACTAGGCGGGCGAGTGCTTCAACTGTTAGACCACTTATCGAAAACTTTCGCGATCTGTGACGAAGAAGACGGCTTGACCCCTGGATAGTTTCACCCATTCCAGGCATAATGTTCCGTGGTTCCGGTTCACCAGCGTTAAACGCTCCCATGAGCGGACATCACTACTTCGGACGGGCTTCATAGTTCGTTTCGAGATGTTGCGTCTGGACCCGGCATCCTCGAATTCCTTAAGGAGACACCATGAAGAAGGGTATTCACCCCGAGTACACCGACGTGCACGTAACCTGCACGTGCGGCAATGAGTTTGATACGCGCTCCACGCTAGGCGAAGAAACCCTACGCGTTGACGTTTGCTCAGTTTGCCACCCGTTCTACACCGGCAAGCAGAAGATTCTGGATACCGGTGGCCGCGTGGCACGCTTCGAAGCACGTTACGGAAAGCGCAAGAAGTAGCTTTTCGCATTCGGCGCCGCCCTCCATAATTCTTTGGGGGTGGCGCCGTTTCGTATAATTTTAATGGTGCACGAGGGCGATGCTTGGAAACTGCTCTCGAATGAGCCTACGGCCAGTGGGTGTGCAGAAGTTTCAATGATGCTCGGAGGATTTGCGTGAGCGAGCAAGATTACAGCCATGAACTGCAGGCAGTTCAACCACTACTTGATGAGTACAAGGAGGTTGAACTGAAGCTTGCCGACCCCGAAGTGTTGGGGGATAGGGCAAAGTCGCGAAAGTTTGCGAAGCGTTTCTCTGAGCTCGGAGCAATCAAAGCTGTAGCGGACCGTTTCACTCAGGCTCTGGGCGATTTGGAAGCCGCGCAAGAAATGGCGGAACTGGATGAGTCGTTCGCCAAGGAACTTCCCGCAATGGAGAAGAACTTGGAGGAAGCTCACGACAAGCTCGTGCGCACTCTGATTCCACGCGACCCCTCGGATGCTGATGACGTCATTTTGGAAGTCAAAGCCGGCGAGGGCGGCGAGGAATCCGCCCTATTCGCAGCCGACCTGGCGCGCATGTACACCCGCTACGCGGAAACGAAGAACTGGAAGGTCAAGGAACTCTCGTCCACGCCAACCGGCTTGGGTGGTTTGAAAGAAATCTCGCTGTCCATTGGTTCCAAGGGCAACGTGGCCCCCGAGGACGGAGTTTGGGCCCAGCTCAAATTTGAAGGCGGTGTCCACCGCGTCCAGCGCGTCCCCGTCACTGAGTCGCAGGGCCGCGTACACACTTCCGCTGCCGGCGTGATCGTTGTGCCCGAGGTGGAGGACGACGACGAAGAGATCGAAATCGACCAGAACGACCTGCGCATCGACGTCTATCGTTCATCTGGTCCGGGTGGCCAGTCGGTGAACACGACTGACTCCGCTGTCCGCATTACGCACTTGCCGACCGGCATCGTCGTCTCAATGCAGAACGAGAAGTCGCAGATTCAAAACCGCGAGGCCGCAATGCGCGTCCTGAAAGCGCGCCTGATCCAGCAGGCGAAGGAAGAACGCGAAGCTGAAGAAGCTGCCGTGCGCCAGTCGCAGGTGCGCACGGTTGACCGCTCCGAGCGCATCCGCACCTACAACTTCCCTGAAAACCGCATTGTGGATCACCGCACCGGTTATAAGGCGTACAACCTATCCAACGTCCTCGACGGCGAACTTGGGCCCGTCATCGAATCCGCCATCATCATGGATGAGCAGGAACGCATGGACGCTGCCGGCGAACAGAAGGACCAGTAACCAGTGTCTGCAGGCCATGCCGGTCAGTCGGGGCAGGTTGACCCCCACAAACTGTGGAATGAGTCGACCCGCATCCTCGAGCAAACCGGCGTGCCCAGCCCGCAGCACGACGCCCGCGCGATCTTGGAATTCGTAATCGGAAAACCGCCGTACATGTGGCCCGATTCGATTTCCGAGGACGAGGCTGGGCGCATCCAACAGCTAGTTTCTAAGCGAAAACAACGCATCCCGCTGCAGCACGTGCTGGGTAGGATGTGGTTCTTAGGCATGGAGCTCAAAGCTCAGCCGGGGGTGTTCTCGGTTCGCCCAGAAACTGAAGTCCTAGCCGAGTGGGCAATCCAATCGCTCGCCAAACTTCAAGAAAGTAAATCCTCAGGTAAGCCCGAGACCCTGCGAGTGCTTGAAAACTCTCTCGGTAAGGCCGATCCGTTGCGCGTGCTGGATTTGTGCACGGGCGCGGGGCCGCTCGCCCTATCAATAGCGCGCGCCGACTGGGAAGTGGAAGTTGTCGCGGTTGAGCTCTCAGATGTAGCTGCCCAGGTTGCCGCTGACAACGCGAAGGCACTAGGTCTACCCGTCAAAGTTGTGCAAGCCGATGCGCTGGTTGTAGTTCCGGAATGGGTTGAAAGCTACGACCTCGTGGTATCAAATCCGCCTTACGTTCCACCGCGAGAACTGGAACCCGAGCTGGAACACGACCCCGCGCAGGCCCTGTGGGGCGGGGGAGAGGACGGGCTTGACTTCATCCGGGAACTACTGCCGGTAGCGTACGAATACCTGAAGCCGGGCGGCTGGCTGGGCGTCGAACATGACGACACCCAGGGCGTTGCGACCGTAGAACTTGCCCGCGAAGTCGGCTTCGTCGAATCCTACACGCTTCAAGACTTGAACCTACGCGACCGATTCCTCATCGCGCGAAAGGCATAACCAAGCGCAGCCAGGCCAGCTCAGCGCCCGCAATCTATGGCTCCGCACGCCAACCGCGCCAGCGCACTCCTTTTCAAATCGGTAGCCATATCCAAGCAGCACACGCCAACCCCGCTTAGCGCGCATCCATCATCGTGGGATAATGCAACTATGAAAACTGTTCACAGCACGACGAAGTTATCTGAAACTGACGCTCAAGAAATTAAAGGAATAGTTTCGCAAGGAGGCGTCATCGTGCTCCCCACCGACACCGTGTACGGTATCGGCGCGGACCCGTATTCAACTGACGCTGTGAACGCGGTCCTTCGCGCGAAGGGGCGCGGCCGCCAAATGCCGCCCCCGGTCCTCATTTCAAGTCCGAAAGACGCGGAAAAAGTTTCCCTCGAACTCAACAACTGCGCGCGAGCTCTCATCGAAAACCTGTGGCCAGGCGCCCTCACACTAATCACAAAATCGGTTCCAAATATCCGTTTCGACCTGGGCGACATTAAGGACACCATCGCGATCCGAATGCCCGACCACCCCGTCACTCTTGATATTTTGCGCCACACCGGCCCGCTCGCCGTGACGTCTGCGAACCTTACCGGGATGCCTCCCGCAACAAGCATCGACCAGGCCGTAAAATATTTTGGCGAGGACGTGGCTTGCTACATCGACTCCGGACCAACCCCTGGACCGGTGCCATCAACCATCATTGATGTGACAGGTGAACAACCCGTCTTGCTAAGGTCCGGCGCAATCGACGTGTCGGTCATCGAAGATATTTGCGGACAGAAAGTGATCACGAGGCCCTGAGCGCATGAAACTCTACATTCTGCTAACAGTCCTCGCCGCGGGCATCACATACGTGATGACCGCGATCATGCGGCGACTATCGCTGGAATGGCATGTGCTCACCCCAGTTCGGGAACGCGATGTGCACAGCGTTCCCACCCCCAGGCTTGGGGGAGTAGCGATGGCAATAGGGTTTGGCGTCGCACTCTTGTTCGCATCTAAGTTGCCCTACTTTGATCCCGTGTTCGTTACCAGAACTCCGTGGGCAGTTTTGGCTGGAGTAATGGCGATTGCAAGCCTCGGCCTCATTGATGATATTTGGGATTTGGATTGGACCGCGAAGCTTGCAGGTCAGATCCTGGTGGCCGTATTCATGGCATACAACGGCGTGCAGCTGATTTCGTTCCCCATATTTGGCATCACGATAGGGTCGTCAACACTGTCCCTGATAGTCACGATCTTTATTTTCGTGGCGATAATGAACGCGGTTAACTTCGTCGACGGATTGGATGGGCTTGCAGCAGGAGTCGTTGGAATCGGCGCAGTAGGCTTTTTTGCATACTCATACATGCTGACCCGCGTGACGGGAGCCCTAACGTATGCGACAACGGCCTCCCTGATCGTTGCGATCCTGGTCGGAATCTGTCTGGGATTTTTGCCACACAATTTTCACCCCGGAACAATATTTATGGGTGACTCCGGCGCACTCACGTTGGGGACCATAGTCGCGGCAGCCGGCATCATAGTCACCGGACAAATTGATCCGGCGGTGCTTGGAAGCTCTCAGATAATCACCGGTTTTCTGCCAATAATCCTGCCGATGCTCGTCATTGTGCTGCCGCTGGTAGACATGACACTCGCGG
Source organism: Actinomyces sp. (assembly GCA_012837655.1). Taxonomy (GTDB): domain Bacteria; phylum Actinomycetota; class Actinomycetes; order Actinomycetales; family Actinomycetaceae; genus Gleimia. The sequence continues at coordinate 14,134 of DUQT01000239.1, forward strand.
TGTTTCGCAGACTTCGTGCTGGGAAGTCTCCGTTCCACCCGGATCGCCTCCACCTGCATCACCGGCTTCTGAAGCTGGGACACTCCCAGGTCGGTGTTGTGTTGATCATGTACCTGTGGACGGCTGTGATTACGTTCCCCGCGGTGGCATTAATTGTATTCAGCCCACAAGAAGTTGCGATTGTGGCAATTCCCGCCGTGTTCGTTAGTATGATCGTGACCGTTCGATTTCTACCGGGATTGAGAAACAAGCTACAAAGAAAGTAGTGGTCATGTCGACACCCATTCAGCCCACGCCGGCTCTCCGGCGAGCTGTGTCTGCGACGATCAAGAATATCTTTCTGGTTGCAGTGATCATCGCTGTGCTAACCGGAATCGTCGCATTCATTGCAGGTGGGGCAGTATCTGGTTTGTCGGCAGTAATCGGTGGAGCTATAGGTTTGTTGTTGGCTGCTGTTACCTGGCTGACAATGTCTATGGCTATGAAGAGTATGGACACCCAGGCTGCCTTCATGGCTGGCGATTACCTTTTTAAGTTGATCGTCATCGTTGCTGCAGTTTTGACTGTCAAGAATCTGACCGCCCTGGACCACAAGGCTTTAGGTCTTGCTCTGATTATTTCTGTCGTGGCTCAAGCGGTGACGCAGAGCTGGACTTTGGCGAGAGCTAAAGTCCCTACCATCGACAGTTTTGATGAGGTCAAGGAACATTAAAAATAGCCAAGCTGATTCGTGATCCTGATAGCATTTGGAATGGTTTTAGCCCAAGGAAATGCGGAATCGTATATTATTTGGGGGTAACGCCTCGGTTACCGGTCAGGTAACATCAACACACGTCCCAGGGGGTGCATCCTGTTCACTGCAACAGTATCGTCCGCTTTGACAATGATTAGTCAAGTGCCGGCTTTGGAGCAACCAGGATTGGGGGATTTCTTCCCACCAGCGTTTGCCTTTGAAGGCACAATTTTTGAGATGAACCGGCTGGTCCTAGTGCGCCTAATCGCTACGGCTGCACTGGTAATCATCTATGCAGTCGGCGCCTCACGGGCGCGACTTGTCCCTTCGAAGGGGCAGTCCATTCTCGAAGGAGCCATCGTCTTCATTCGTGACAAGGTCGCAATCGAGACTCTCGGTGAAAAGAACGGACGCAGATACGCTCCGATCCTCACCGTGATTTTCCTCGGTGTGTTCTTCATGAATATTACCGGTGTGATTCCTGGTCTGAATATCGCGGCTTCGTCTGTCGTAGCTGTACCACTGGTTTTCGCAGTACTGTCCTACATCGTGTTCATTGCTGCTGGAATCAAACAACTGGGAGCTGGCACGTTCTTCAAGAACCAGCTGTTCCCACCCGGAGTTCCTTGGCCTCTCTACGTCCTGTTGACGCCCATTGAACTCCTGTCGACGTTCATCATTCGTCCCGCCACACTGACTATCCGTCTTTTGGCGAACATGCTGGCAGGTCACCTGATGCTAGCTCTGACATTCTTTGGAACCCACTTTCTGTTCTTCCATGCAGCGGGTGCGCTAAAGGGTGTCGGCGTCTTGACCTTTGCTGGATCGCTTGCAATCACGGCATTTGAAATCTTTGTGTCGGGCCTGCAAGCATTCATCTTTGCCATTTTGACGGCCGTCTACATTAAGACATCAATCGAAACCCATTAACCTGACCCAGTTGGGTCACCCACAAACTCCTTAGGGCAAAAGCTCTTAAGGCAACTAGAGAAGGAAAATAAGCATGACTGGTTCAATCGCATCAATTGGCTACGGCATCGCGACTCTTGGCCCGGCCATTGGCCTTGGTTACATGATTGGTAAGACCCAGGAATCGACCGCCCGCCAGCCGGAGGTTGCATCCAAGCTTTCAACTAACATGTACATTGGTCTGGCTCTTATTGAGGCCCTTGGTCTGATCGGCCTAGTTCCGGGATTGATCTTCTAACATGACGTTCCTACCCGCAGCAGCTGAAGCGGCAGGGGAGAATCCAAACATTTTGGTCCCGCCGCTGTATGACATCGTCTGGCAGCTGATTGCGTTGATCATCATCGGACTTGTTCTTTACAAGTACGCACTACCCAAGTTCAACGCAATCCTCGATGAGCGTGCCCAGAGGATTGAAGAGGGACTTAACGCAGCAGACCGCGCAAAGGAAGCTGAAGCTCTGGCTCGCCGCAAGGCAGAGGAAGCCATTGCTGAAGCTAACGCTGAAGCAGGTCGTATTCGTTCCGAAGCTAGCGAGGACGCGAAGAGCATTTTGCTTGCAGCTCGCAAGGACGCGGAGGAAGAGGCACAGCGCATTCTCAGCAACGCTGAGCGCCAGATCCTGGCGGAGCGTCAGGCCGCAGAAATTTCCCTCAAATCTGAAGTTGGCCTGCTGGCCACCGAACTAGCGGAGAAGATCGTCGGCGAGCACCTAAAGGACAACGAGCTTACCGCTCGCGTTGTAGACAGGTTCCTCGACGAACTCGAATCCGAAACGACAGTATAGGAGTCCTAAATGCGTGCAGCGAGTGAGAACAGCTTCAAGGCTGGCCTCGAGGCGCTTCTCCAAGCCATGCGCCATGACGACGTAAACGCAATGGCAGTAGCTGAGAACCTCTACGGTTTCTCAGATGTCCTGCGTGACTCGGCGCGTCTATCACACGCGTTGACGGATCCAGGTCGATCGGTGGAAGACAAGCGCCAGCTCGCGCATGACCTCCTTGTAGGGGGAGTCGAATCCCAAACGATCGACGTCGTTCAGGAACTCGCCAGTGGACGCTGGTCAGATCCGCACGACCTCGATACAGCCGTCGAAACCCTCGGTAATGAAGCTGTATTCATTGCCGCGGAACGCGAAGGCAAACTGAAGCAGGTTGAAGAAGAACTATTCGCAGTGCACAACTTCCTAGCGGAAAACCGTGACCTGCGAGTCAACCTCTCCGACCTCGGTGTTGGAAGCGCACATGATCGTGCGCATTTCGCAGCGCGCTTCTTCGGCGATTCGATAAGCCCGTTCACCTCGCGACTAGTACGTCGTTCGGTGCGCCTATCTATCCACGGTCGTTTGCTTTCGTCCCTTCGCGAACTGACGCACCAGGCAGCAACCCGCCAGGGCCGCCTGTTCGCACGAGTAACGTCAGCGAAACCATTGACCGATCAACAGCTCGAGCGTCTCGAAAAGATCCTCGAAACCCGGTACAAGCAGCCGATTGCCCTTAACGCAACGGTCGACCCCGAGATCCTCGGTGGCCTTCACGTTCAGGTGGGCAACGACGGTATTAACGCAACAGTGAGCTCCAACCTGGCTAAGGCTAAACGAGAGTTGGTGCGCTGAATCCCATGAATTCACTTTTAAGAAACGGTAAGGAAAAGCTCAATGGCTGAACTTTCTATCCGGCCCGAACAGATCCGGGCGGCTCTGGACAGCTTCGTAGAATCCTACGAGCCGTCAGAATCCGCCTCGGAGGAAATCGGCCGCGTCACACAAGCCGCTGACGGTATTGCACACGTCGAAGGCTTGCCGGGCGTAATGGCCAATGAGCTCCTCCGATTTGAAGATGGCACGCTCGGGCTTGCATTGAACCTCGACATCCGCGACATCGGTGTCATCGTCCTCGGTGACTTCACAGACATCGAAGAAGGCCAGGAAGTCCGCCGCACCGGCGACGTCCTATCAGTCCCCGTAGGTGACGGATACCTGGGCCGCGTCGTTGACCCAATGGGTAAGCCAGTTGATGGCCTAGGCGAAATCACCAACCTTGACGGCCAGCGTGCGCTGGAGCTGCAGGCTCCCGGCGTGATGATGCGTAAGTCGGTTCACGAACCGCTTGAGACCGGCCTGAAGGCAATCGACTCGATGATTCCGATTGGCCGCGGTCAGCGTCAACTGATCATTGGTGACCGTCAGACCGGTAAGACTCAGATCGCGCTGGACGCAATCATGAACCAGCGTGCGAACTGGGAAAGCGGTGACCCAAACAAGCAGGTGCGCTGCGTTTACGTAGCTGTTGGCCAGAAGGGCTCAACCATTGCGGCTGTTCGTAGCGCTTTGGAAGAGGCCGGAGCGATGGAGTACACGACCATCATCGCAACCCCGGCATCTGACCCGGCAGGCTACAAGTACCTGGCCCCGTACACCGGCTCGGCAATCGGCCAGCACTGGATGTACCAGGGCAAGCACGTCCTCATCGTATTTGACGACCTGTCGAAGCAGGCGGAAGCATACCGCGCGGTATCGCTCCTTCTCCGTCGTCCGCCGGGCCGTGAAGCATACCCCGGTGACGTCTTCTACCTGCACTCGCGCCTCCTAGAGCGTTGCGCGAAGCTATCCGATGAACTCGGTGGCGGTTCAATGACCGGCCTCCCGATCATCGAAACGAAGGCGAACGACGTTTCCGCATACATTCCGACAAACGTCATTTCGATTACGGACGGTCAGATCTTCCTTCAGTCCGACCTGTTCAACTCCGGGCAGCGCCCCGCAGTTGACGTGGGTATCTCCGTGTCCCGTGTTGGTGGCGACGCGCAGATTAAGGCGATGAAGAAGGTCTCCGGTACTTTGAAGATCACGCTTGCGCAGTACCGCTCAATGGCTGCGTTCGCGATGTTCGCATCTGACCTTGACTCGGCCACGAAGGCTCAGCTGACTCGCGGTGAGCGCCTCATGGAGCTTCTCAAGCAGCCGCAGGCGAACCCGTACCCGATTGAAGACCAGGTTGCCTCCATCTGGATGGGCACGAACGGTTACCTGGACGACATTCCGGTTGAGGACGTTGCCCGCTTTGAGCACGGAATGCTCGAATACTTGCGCAACCGCAGCGACGTGCTTCAGAAGATCAAGGAAACTGGTCAGCTAAGCGACGACGTCGTTGAAGGCCTCAAGAAGGGCGTAGGGGACTACCTCGAATCCTTCATGTCTTCTGAGGGCCTGAAGCCGGACGCTGACGTGGACGGCGAAGTCGAAGCAGAGCACACGCAAGAGCAGATCGTTCGCGGCAAGAAGGCCTGATCCATGGCAGGCAATCTAAGAGTCTACAAGCAGCGAATAGCTTCGACGGAAAAGCTTCAGAAGGTTTTCCGTGCGATGGAGCTCATCGCGGCTTCTCGAATCGGAAAGGCGCGCGATAAAGCGACTTCGGCCGGCCCTTACGAAAAGGCGCTGACCCAAGCCGTTGCAGCCGTTGCGGTTCACGGTAACCTTGAGCACCCCCTCACGCAGAAGCGTGAGGACACGAAACGTGTTGCGGTGCTCGCCGTTACCTCTGACCGCGGTATGGCTGGCGCGTACTCGGCGACCATCCTGCGTGAAACGGAGAAACTACTCGCCGAACTGCGGGAGCAGGGCAAAGAGCCCGTGCTGTACACCTCTGGTCGTCGCGCGGGATCGTACTTGCGATTCCGCGACCAGACTGTCGAGAAGTCGTGGGATGGCGAGTCCGACGCCCCGTCCTCGGAAATGATTCACGAAATTGGACGTGAACTTTTAGGGGCCTTCCTAAATGAAGATCCTAACGAGGGCGTTGCTGAGGTCTACCTAGTCTTTACACGGTTTAAGAACATGGTGGTCCAGGTTCCAGAAATCCGTCAGATGGTTCCGCTTACTGTCGTTGACACGCCAGAGCAGGACGTTGAACGGGAGAAGGAACTCGGATTTGAGGACCACCCCGAGCTCGCGTTCCCCGAATACGAGTTCGAGCCAAGTGAAGAGGCTGTGCTGGACGCGCTCCTACCGCTCTACGTGGAAAACCGAATCCGCAACGCACTTCTGCAGGCCGCAGCATCCGAGTTGGCTTCACGTCAACGCGCAATGCACACCGCGACCGAGAACGCGGAAGAGCTCATTGAAGACTACACTCGCTTGGCGAACTCGGCCCGCCAGGCGGAGATCACGCAAGAGATCAGCGAGATCGTTTCCGGTGCCGACGCTCTAGCGAACGGCTGAGGCAGGGACAAGGAATTAATATGACTCAGGAATCTAACCAGACTCCGGGCGTGGGTCGCATCGCCCGCGTCATCGGCCCGGTTGTGGACATCGAGTTCCCACCGGACCAGATGCCCGCGATGTATAACGCCCTCCACGTGGATGTGGACCTAAGCAACCAGGGTGAGGGCGAAAACTCCTTCACGATGACGCTTGAGGTCGCCCAGTTCATTGGCGATAACCTCGTCCGCGCCATTGCTTTGAAGCCCACCGACGGCCTGGTTCGTGGCGCTAAGGTGCGCGACACCGGCGGCCCGATCAGCGTTCCCGTTGGTGACATCACCCGCGGACACGTGTTCGACGTTGTTGGCGACTGCCTCAACTGTGGCGACGAGAAGCTCGAAGTGACCGAGCGCTGGCCCATTCACCGCCAGCCTCCGGCATTCGATCAGCTCGAGCCGAAGACGAAGATGTTCGAGACCGGCATTAAGGTCATCGACCTTCTCACCCCGTATGTTCAGGGCGGTAAGATCGGCCTGTTCGGTGGTGCAGGTGTTGGCAAGACCGTTCTGATCCAGGAAATGATCCAGCGCGTGGCGCAGGAACACGGTGGTGTTTCCGTATTCGCCGGTGTTGGTGAGCGTACCCGTGAAGGTAACGACCTGATCCACGAAATGGAAGAAGCAGGCGTATTCGATAAGACCGCGCTTGTCTTCGGCCAGATGGATGAGCCGCCAGGAACGCGTCTTCGTATCGCGCTGACCGGTCTGACCATGGCGGAGTACTTCCGCGATGTAAAGAACCAGGACGTGCTGCTCTTCATTGACAACATCTTCCGCTTCACGCAGGCAGGCTCTGAGGTTTCCACACTACTGGGCCGCATGCCTTCAGCAGTGGGATACCAGCCAAACCTGGCTGACGAGATGGGTCAGCTTCAGGAACGCATTACCTCTGCGGGTGGTAACTCGATTACCTCACTGCAGGCTATTTACGTTCCCGCTGACGACTACACGGACCCGGCTCCGGCCACGACCTTCGCGCACCTCGATGCCACGACCGAACTTTCGCGTGACATCGCATCGCGAGGCCTCTACCCGGCAGTTGACCCACTAGCATCGACCTCGCGAATTTTGGACCCGGCATACGTCGGTGAAGAACACTACCGCGTGGCGAACCGCGTGAAGGCTATCCTGCAAAAGAACAAGGAACTGCAGGACATCATCGCGATTCTCGGTGTTGACGAACTGTCTGAAGAGGACAAGGTCACGGTTGCGCGTGCACGCCGTATCGAGCAGTTCCTATCTCAGAACACGTACATGGCTGAGAAGTTCACCGGCGTGGAAGGCTCCACGGTTCCGCTTGAAGAGACCATCGAAGCGTTCAAGCTCATCGCTGACGGTGAGTACGACCACGTTCCGGAGCAGGCCTTCTTCAACATTGGTGGCATCGAGGACCTCGAACGCGCTTACGCAGAACTGCAGAAGGCGTAACGACTATGGCGACGAAAACTGGAATGCTCCAAGTCGAGGTGGTGACAAGAACCGAGCGGCTCTGGCACGGTCTGGCGTCCTCGGTGATTGTCCCGTCGGTCGAAGGCGATCTAGGCGTCCTAATTGGTCGCGCCCCGTTGCTCGCTGTACTGCGTCCGGGCTCGGTTAGAATTGATTCCGAGAACGAAGGCCGCGTACAGGTTGAAGTATCCGGTGGATTCGCCTCCGTCGACTCCGACTTCGTAACTATAGTGGCAGAAGAAGGAAACTTCGCTAAGTAGTTGAAACTATGGAAGAAGGAGGGCAAAAATGAGCGTCTTAGGTACGTTTATGCTTGTCCTCCTTCTTCTGTTGTTGGCAGTGGGCCTTATCGCCGTGCTGTTCCTACTGTTCCGCGTGCGCACGATTGGCCGCATTGTTGGAACGTTTGAATGTTGGACGCGTCCAGACACGTCTTCCGGTTGGGTAGCGGGCATGGCGCGATTCGGCGCCCACGAACTCCAGTGGTTCCGCTTGGTCGGCTTTTACATTGGCCCGCAGCTTCGAATGCCGCGTGAAGGCCTGAAGGTTTCCACCCCGATTTCACGCCAGGAGGGCGTAGTTGAGGTGGTCGTCTCCAGTAAGGACTTCCAGCAGTACCTGGCTATGCGCGCAGAGTGGTACAACGGGCTGGTCTCCTGGGTCGAATCCGGACCGCCAAAACCACGAGAGGAGTATTAGAGGCTCTGGACAACTTTGTGGCGCACCGTCGGGTGCGCCTTTTGTTTTGGGTTTGTTAGGGTAATCCGTGTGCGTATTGTGATTGCAGAATGCTCAGTGGATTATTCCGGCCGCTTAGATGCCCATTTGCCGAAGGCGAAGCGCGTCCTCATGCTGAAAGGTGACGGCTCTGTCCTGATCCATTCCGATGGGGGTTCCTACAAGCCCTTAAACTGGATGACCGCGCCTTGCACAATGCATGAAGAAGAACCGTCCGAGGACGAGGCTGACAACGGCGTGAAGAAGGTCTGGCGTATTGAGGCGAGCAAGACCGATGACACTCTGGTGATCCGGCTGGGCGAGGTCTTTTTGGATCATGAGGAAAGTCTGGGGATCGATCCGGGCCTAACGAAGGACGGTGTGGAAGCACACCTGCAGGAGCTCCTGGCTGACCAGGTCGAGATCCTGGGCGATGGTTGGAGGACCGTTCGCAGGGAATACCCAACCGCAATCGGGCCTGTTGACCTGATGGTTCGCACCGATGAGAACGAGCCCGTCGCAGTTGAGATCAAACGCCGCGGTGGGATCGATGGGGTAGAGCAGCTAACCAGGTATCTGGAACTGCTTGGACGCGATCCGCTACTAGAAGGAATCACAGGAATCTTTGCGGCCCAGGAAATCACTCGCCAGGCACGAACACTGGCAGAGGACCGAGGGATCCGCTGTGTGATCCTGGACTACGACGCGATGCGTGGAATGGATGACGTTGAATCTCGGTTGTTCTAACGCCTAGGTAAAATTTCTTGAGGTGTGAATGATTGAAACTGATCGAATCCGGTGACAATCGTTACAACTCACTCGCAGAGGTTTATAAAGCGTAAAGTTGTAGGACAATAGAGGCATGAACACACCAATTGTTCTTCGTGGAAAACTTGTAACAGATACTGAAATCATTGACGACGGTGCGGTCGTATTTGACGAGGAAGTCAAGAAATCTGGTCGCGCATCTGAGGTCCTAACTGAAGCTGAAGCAGCGCAGGCTAAGACTGTTGAGGGCTACATCCTTCCCGGTCTGGTTGACGTTCACTGCCACGGTGGTGGTGGGGAGTCCTTCCCGAACTCTGAAACTACCGACCAGGCGCGCGTTGCTATCATGGAACACCGCAAGCACGGCACCACTACGCTGGTTGCTTCCGGTGTGACGGCGTCAGCGGATGTCCTGCGAGAGCGTGCAAAGACGCTGACGGAGCTTTGTAAGGAAGGCGAGCTCGCCGGCATTCACTTCGAGGGCCCATTCGTGTCCGTGGAGCGTCGCGGCGCTCAGGACGCAACCTACATCATCGATCCCGATCCGGCACTTACCCAGGAGCTCATCGACCTGTGCGAAGGCTACTGCGTAACCATGACGCTCGCTCCCGAAAAGGACAGGGCGTACGGCGAGGGTTCTGTTGCAGAGGTGCTTATCGAGGGCGGTGCTTTGCCGTCTTGGGGTCACACTGACTCTAGCCCTGAGCACGTCCGTGAGGCCTTGAAGTACTCGCGTAAGAAGCTGGAGCAGATTGCTCCGAGGTCGCCTAAGGCAACTGCAACCCACTTGTTCAACGGCATGCGTCCGATTCACCATCGCGACCCGGGCCCGGTCCCTGAGTTCGTGGCAGACGCAGCCCAGGATGGCGCAATCCTCGAGTTGATTGCTGATGGAATTCACGTCGCCCCAGACATGGTGCGTGCCGTGTACGAAACCATTGGTCGCGACGCCCTCGTGTTCGTAACGGACGCTATGGCAGCCGCGGGAATGCCCGATGGTTCATACCAGCTTGGCCCCCAGGCAGTGACCGTTAAGGACGGCGTAGCTCGCCTGACAAACGGCAACTCGATTGCGGGCGGAACGTCACACCTGCTGGACCAGGTTCGGCTACTCGTAAACGGAGGATACGTCCCGCTCGTAGATGCTGTTTACATGGCTACCAAGCAGGGAGCTGACATCCTCGGCGACACAACCGTTGGACACCTGCGTCCCGGCGCAAAGGGAGACGTCCTAGTCACAGACAAGGAACTGAACCCGGAGGCCGTTTACCGCCGCGGTGAGCTCGTCTAATCCACAGACAAACGCGTGCTAAGCGGCACGGAAAAATCGTCTTATACCAACCACGCAGACGGGTTGTCGAGCACAAATGCACAAGACAAGTTGTATGCATAAAACCGCTAGACAACCCGTCTGCAAAAACTCCCTATACAGATTGAGGTACGCCCTGACTTTTGGTCAGGGCGTATACTCGTTCAAAGTTGGCTTTTGCTGTTTTGAGTTTTAGGAGTTGAAGGTGGCTCGCCGCTCGCGTAAGCGCCCGTACAATCAGCCGCACCGGCCTTTGAATATGGATCGTTTGGCGTCCATGCCGCGTTCAACTGACCGCGGAGGCGAAACCTTCAGCGTGCAACGCCTCTCCAGCGCTTCCAAGCAGTACACGTGCCCGGGTTGTCACCGCCCAATCAACGTTGGATCACCGCACGTAGTGGTGTGGCGTGAAGAGGGCCGATTCGGCCTCGATCACGGTGTCGATTCGCGTCGCCACTGGCATCCGCACTGCTGGGACAGCGGCATCGGAAATACCGCCTACTTCTAGGCGACACTTTTCGGGCGCGACTCTACTTTTCTTCGCTGTCGCCTTCGGCAGCCTTTTGTGTTTCATCGAAGAGGGCGGGGTTGTTCGCCTCTTCTTTCTTGGGCTCAAGCGGTTCCAGTCCGGAGATGCTCCGGGCGGTCGGGGAGCCGAGTAGGCCGCGCATTTCGTCCAGGTAGGAAGCGATGGATTCGCGCTGGCGTTCGAGCTTCTCAACGGTCCGCTGCGCGGTCGCGCGCTCGTTGAGCGCCTCTTGGCGGGCGGCTTCGCGTAGCTGCTCGGCTTCGGCCTCCGCGGCAGCAAGCATGGCTTCTGCGTTGCGGCGGGCGTCCTCTTGACGGCGGCGAACCACAGCGTCGGTGTCGGTGAGCAGGCGCTCAGCGCGCTGCAGGGTTTCAGATAGGTGCTTCTCGGCCTCGGAAACCTGTGCGCGGGCGGCGGCAATCATGCCGGAGGTCTCTTCACGAGCCTGCTCGTGAGCCTTCGCGTCGGCTTCACGCGCCTGGGCACGCATGTCAGCGATTTCTTGCTCAGCTTCCTGGCGTTCACGGGTGCTGGCCGCGCGGGCCTCATCGGCCTGCTGGCGAGCGTCGCGAAGTAGGCTCTCTGCTTCAGCACGCGCAGATGCCAGGGCCTTTTCAGCGGAGGCGCGAGCACTCTCAATGGTCTGCTTCGCCTCAGCATTGGCGGCCTCGCGGACAGCCTGGGAATCAGCGTTAGCGTCGGAACGCAACTGCGTGGATTCCTGTTCGGCCTGGACGCGCATTTCTACGACGTCCTTCTCGGTGCGGGCGCGTAGAACTTCAACTTCGCGCTCAACGGAGGCGCGTGCGTCGTTTACGTACGTGTTGGTCTCAGCGCGGGCGGACTGTGCGTCACGCTCGGCGGATGCAACCATTTCGTCTGCACGGTGCTGCGCGTTAGTGAGTACGGTTTCAGCTTCGGTGTGTGCACGCGAGGTGCGCTCATCAGCTTCACGGCGGGCTTCAGCGAGTAGGGCTTCCGCCTCGGCCTCAGCACGCTGGGTCAAGCGCTGCGTCTGAGTGCGAGTCCGCTCCAACAGGGCATCGGCCTCGGCACGCGACTTCGTGGTCACGGCAGTTGCCTGCTCCTCGGCGGAACGCAGGAGCTGCTCAACACGGGCGCCAATGCCGGTGAAGGACGCGCGTTCCTGCTCTTCTAGTCGCGATCGGTAGTCTTCCAGGTCTGCTTCAAGTCCGCGCGCACGATCTTCTGCGACCTCGGCCCGCCTGCGCGCCTCTGATAGGGCGGTCATTAGGGTCTGAAGTTGCTCGTCGACCTGGACTCGGTCGTACCCGCGCATGACGACCGGGAAGTCTGTTTGCTCTTCGCTCACCGATTGCTCCTTTGTGGATAAAGTGCACTAAATCTACACGCTATTGCCTAGTGTAAACAACCGCGCGGCTTAGCGTGAAAAACTACGGATTTTAGACCCCTCAACACTATCGAAAAGGTGTCATTAGTCGCTACTACCGTTCAATTGTGGTCTAATAGCACGTTTGCGCCTAACCTTTACATATATTCAAATTTTTGTATACGTACAGGGGTATCCGTTGAAAACAGCTTGGAAACGTCAAGGTGTGGCCACCGTTTTGGCTGTGCTGGGGCTAGTTATGGTTGTTGTCGGCGTGCTCTTCTCAACTGTTTTCCGTCCTGATACGACGGTTAACGCGTCTTCGGAGGCTCCGACAACCGCCTATTTTGTCACCCACGAGGGCGTCCTAAACCTTGTGAATGAAGAAGTCACCGTCACCGCCAGCGCACCCAATGATCAGGAAGTCACCGTCGTACTCGGCCGGGGCGCCGACGTGCAGGCCTGGCTCCACGGGGTTTCCTATACCGAAATCAGCGGCCTTTCCAGTTGGGACACCTTGAAAACAAATGTTGTCGAGGGCGAGGACGATGCTAGCGTTGACGGAAATCTAGCTGACTCGGATATGTGGCTGGAGGTTAAGACGGGTAAGGGTGAGGTCGATTGGACGCTTCAAAACCCCGACTCTAACCTGGTCCTACTGGCGGCCACGGACGGTAGCGCCGCAGCGCCGAGCATTACTTTGACGTGGGAACGCAGTAACCCAATTGCATGGATCATAGTGCTGATCGTAATTGGAGCGATCCTAGTGATTCTTGGAATCACCCTGTTCGTTTACCACTCGCGTCGCAGTGACGATGAGGACAAGCCGGAAGAAATCGAGAAGCGCAGGCAGGCAGAGTTTGAGCGTCAGCGTCGCACCGATGCTCCAGTTCGGCGCACCATTGAGACCACGGTCGGCGGTAAGACCCACGTACTGCCCTCGCGCGCAGCCATCCGAGAGGCACGTGAGCGCGGTGAATCGACCGTTACAGTGGATGGCCAAAACTTCGAAACGGGGCTGATACCCATCGTGAAGAAGGTCCGTGAGGTTGAAGAAGAGGACCTAGGCTCGCCCTCGAAAACTGAAAATACTGACAATTCAAAGAAGTAGGGGAACGACTTATGAAACGCACGCGTGTAGCACTTGTCGCTCTTGCGTTGGCGCTGACTGGGACCGGTTTGGCTGGATGCGCCGACGAGGTGCCGGAGGTCCCCGAACCTGTTGAGGGGCCTTCAGAGGTGGAGAGCCCGAACTTGGATTCTGAGCAGGTGCAGACTGTCCTCGAGGACGTAATGGCCGTCGTTAAGGAGGCCGACGAGGCGAAGGATCCGAAACTTCTTGAGCCGCGCGTGAAGGCACCTGCGTCGACGCTTAGGGCTGGTTTTTACAAGCTTGCTGCTGCTCGTGGAACTGACATGAGCGGTATTAATCTGGATACGAAGAGCGCCACGGTTACGAAGACTGATGAGTGGCCGCGCGCGATCGTTGTGCCGACACAGGCTGCTGAAGGCGAACTGCCGGCATTAGTTTTCATCACGCAAGATTCAGCGCGTGATGATTACAAGATGCAGAACTGGGTGCGCATGTTCCCCGGACAGACCGTGCAAACCGCCGCGGTGTCGGAGGGCACTCCCGTCGTACCGAACGATTCGGAGGCGTTCCTACTTTCTCCGACGCAAGCCATGACCGCGTGGGCGCAGCGCCTTGATGGTGGTGAAGAGAACGCGGACTTGCTCGCGGAGGACGATTTCACCACCTACTACCAGAATGAACGCAAGAAGCTCAGTGACGCCCTGGGGGAGAGCGGCACGGTCACGTTCAAGGCCACGGCCGCTGAGTCACCGCTGACTGCGGTTGAGCTCGTGGATGGCAGCGCACTGGTTGCTGGGCACATCACCTACACCGTCACGTATGAGCGTTCAGATGAGCGCGCCAACATCACCATTGGCGGATCCGCAGGCGAACTAATGGACGACCCGACCGTGCACGAGGAACCTGTTCAAGTCACCTACCTGACCACGGTCGTACTGTCCATCCCTGAAAAGGGCTCCGACGCGAAGATCCAAGCCGTTGGTGCGGAACGCGTAATCCAGTCTGTTAAGCGACTCGAAGAGTAGCATCAGCGCGGCAAGAGGCCGACGCTCTGGTCGGTGGTGTGCCGCTCCTGCTAGCGGTCGTCGCTCCGGCCGGCGGTGCGCAGGGAACGCCCTCATCGTTTAAACAATCAGATAAATCCCCGAATTTTTCACAGGTAAACCTTTTGAAAGAGGAATCAATAATGGCTAATGAACAGGAACAAAGCATGCCTGCAGACACCCACGGTGCGGTCGAACTCGGCCAGCAGGGCGCTCAACCTGCAGCAGCCAACACTTCTACCCAAGCCGGGTATTCCGGTGCCACGGACGCGTACGCACAGCCCGGGCATCCCGGAGCGGCAAACGCGTACGCACAGCCCAGCCAGGCCCAACCGGGCGCCGCTGGTGCTACAGGCCAGCCGGGCGAGCTAACCGGCCCGATCATCCGCGACGTCGATGAGGCCAACTTCGAAGAGATCGTACAAATCTCCAACCACCTACCCGTCATCATTGACCTGTGGGCGGACTGGTGCCAGCCGTGCAAACAGCTCACACCCGTACTTGAGGAAATCGTCACCGAGCTTGACGGCCGCGTCCTCCTGGCAAAAATTGACGTTGAAGCAAATCCGCAGTTGGCGCAAATCTTCCAGGCGCAGTCCATTCCGACCGTCGTTGCGATTATCGGAGGGCGTCCTGTGCCGCTGTTCCAGGGCGCACAGCCGAAGCAACAGGTTGTGGAGATCTTCAATGAACTCCTTAAGGTTGCTGCAAATGCTGGGCTGACTGGTCGCATAGTTGATCAGGCACAGTCCGCGCCGAAGGTTGATCCGCTGCACGAGGCCGCCCTTGCCGCTGAGGACGCCGGCGATTTGGAGGGCGCGATTGCGCAGTGGCACAAGGTTTTGGCGAACTCACCTAAGGATGAGGTTGCGAAGGAAGCCATTGCCCGTTTGAAGCTTGCGCAGCGCGTCAAGGAGGTCGGAGCTGAGTCAGGGGATGACTCGCCGATGGCTCGCGCCGACCAGGCGTTTGTGGATGGTGACGCGGATTCTGCGTTTGGCATCCTGCTTGACATCATCCAGAAAGCCAAGGGTAGCGATGACGACGCCTTCGAGGAGGCTCGCACGCGCCTGCTGGAAATGTTCACCGTCCTCGGCAACGCCGATCCGCGTGTGAAGACAGCCCGAGGACGCCTCTCAAGCCTGCTGTTCTAGTCGATATCTCGCGGGGCTCTCGCGTTTGCATTTTTTCGACGAGAACACGAGGACACCTCTCAAGCCTTCTGTTCTAGCTGGTGGCTCGCGGGGTCTCTGGCGCTTTAATTCTTCGGCTGAACCTGACGATGCTCTAGCAGGCAACTCTAGGAAGTCTTGCGCACACCTAGCGATGTGGGCACGAGTGCCCGGTTTCCGAATCAAACTGAGCAAGGTTAAGGGGCCGCACCCAACTGGGTGCGGCCCCTTAACTGTAGGCTTTCTAGCGCTCGCAGGCTCGGACGGTCCTACAGACCCTCAAGCTGGAAGTCTTCTTAACCCCTCTTGACCGGACGCAGCCAGACAGCGCCTAGCGGGGGAACGCGAAGTTGCGCGGATGCGGGGCGACCGTTCCACGGAACTTCTTCAGCGACGATTTCGCCCATGTTCTCCACACCAGAGCCGCCATAGATCTCAGCGTCAGTGTTCAGGATTTCTTCCCAGGCACCGGCAAACGGTAGGCCTACGCGGTATCCCTCGTGCGGGTTGCCCGCAAAGTTAGAGATACAAACGATGAGGTCCTGCTCGCCCTCGTCATTCTTGCCCTTGCGGATGTAAGAAATGACGTTGTGGTCGGCGTCGCCAGCCTCAATCCACTCGTACCCCGTGAAGTTGTCATCCCACATGGCGGGGGAGCTCGTGTAGATCTCGTTCATGTTTGCGACCAGACGGTTCACGCCGCGGTGGCCCGGGTCATCCAGCAGCCACCAGTCAAGTGAGTACGCGTCGGACCATTCGGATTCCTGTCCGAAGTCCTGGCCCATGAACAGTAGCTGCTTGCCGGGGTGAGACCACTGGTAGGCCAGCAGTGAACGAAGTCCAGCCAAGCGGCGCCACTTATCGCCAGGCATCTTCGAAATCAGGGAGCCCTTGCCGTGTACAACCTCGTCGTGTGAAAGCGGCAGGATGAAGTTCTCGGAGAACGCGTAGACCAGCGAGAACGTCAGCTCACCGTGGTGCCAGCGACGGTTCACCGGGTCTTCCTGCATGTAGCGCAGGGTGTCGTTCATCCAACCCATGTTCCACTTCATGCCGAAGCCCAGGCCACCACCGGAAGTCGGGGCGGTAACGCCAGGCCACGCGGTCGACTCTTCAGCGATCATAACGATGCCGGGGTTGCGACGGTATGCGGTTGCATTGGTTTCCTGCAGGAACTGGATTGCCTCCAGGTGCTCGCGACCTCCGTACTGGTTTGGACGCCACTCGCCGTCGTTACGGGAGTAATCCAGGTACAGCATCGAAGCCACAGCATCTACGCGCAGGCCGTCAACGTGGAACTCTTCCAGCCAGTACAGTGCGTTCGCAACCAGGAAGTTGCGCACCTCGCGGCGGCCAAAGTTGAAGACCAGCGTGCCCCAGTCCGGGTGCTCACCGCGCAAAGGATCCGGGTCCTCGTACAGCGCGGTTCCATCGAAGCGAGCCAGCGCCCAGCTGTCTTTCGGGAAGTGGGCGGGAACCCAGTCAAGGAAGACACCAATGCCGGCCTGGTGCAGCTTGTCAACCAGGTAGCGGAAGTCATCCGGCGTTCCAAACCGTGCAGTCGGAGCGTAGTGCGACGTCACCTGGTAGCCCCAGGAGCCGCCGAACGGGTGCTCT
This sequence comes from Actinomyces sp., assembly GCA_012837655.1. Lineage (GTDB taxonomy): Bacteria > Actinomycetota > Actinomycetes > Actinomycetales > Actinomycetaceae > Gleimia. The sequence continues at coordinate 31,145 of DUQT01000239.1, forward strand.
GCAACGGGCATGAACTCAACGTGCGTGTACCCCATCCGCTTCAGGTAGGGGATTAGCTCATCAGCCAGGTCACGGTATCCCAAGCCCTGCTTCCAGGAACCAATGTGAACCTCATAGATTGACATTGGGCCCGCGTGAGGATCCTTCTTAGGACGGTTTTCCATCCATTCGTCGTCTCCCCATTCATGGAACCGGTCTGTTACAACCGAGGCCGTTGCTGGAGGAATCTCCGTTGCTCGAGCCAGCGGATCCGCCTTTTGCATCCAGTTACCGTCGGGGCCGCAGATCTCGTACTTGTAGCGAGCTCCGACCTCCACGTCTGGAATGAAAAGTTCCCACACGCCGGACGCGCCCAATGAACGCATCGAGCTGCCCGTGCCATCCCAGTAGTTGAAATCGCCAACCACGCGGACAGCCTGTGCATTCGGCGCCCACACAGCGAAGGAAACACCGCGAACGGGGCCCATCTCGCCGTCGTATTCACGAACGTGCGAGCCCAGGGCGTTCCACAGCGTTTCGTGGCGACCCTCGCCAATCAGGTACAGGTCCATCTCGCCAAGCGTTGGCAAGAACCGGTACGGATCGTCAGCTTCTACGACCTGGTCGCCGTAAGTTACGCGCAGGCGGTAGTCCGGCACGTGGTCTCCAGGTAGGACCGCAACCCAAATGCCGTCTTGTTCGTGGACGGCGTCATAGGTCTTGTCCTTGGTGACAATCTGAACGGAATCGGCCAGGTGGCGCACCGCGCGGATAGTTACGTGACCATCGGAAACGTGACCGCCTAGGACGGAGTGCGGCGAATGATGCCGGGCTCCGGCAACCGCGGCAAGCGTGTGTTCATCTACAGGAATTGGTGTGGCATTCATGTGTGCAATTCTTCCATGAAGGGAGCTAATTAGTGCGGAAATGGAAATGATCGTCACTGCGCGAGACGGCGTAGCGCATTTTCCGGAATCCAAATCCAGTCCGGACGCATGCGGTACTCATAAACCGCTTCGTAGGCGGCCTTTTCAATCTCGAGGACGCGGATTAGTTCGCTCTCAACAGGGCCGAACCCTCCGTCGTTCGTGTAACCAGCGATGAATGCGTTGCGCGCATTTTCTAGCCACCAGTCCTCAGCACCACCCTTTGCGGCAGCGTAGTCAAAGGAGCGCAGCATTCCCGCAACATCACGCAGTGCCAGGTCGGGGACCCTGCGTTCATCCAGGGGACGCAGAGGCTCGCCCTCGAAATCTAAAATGACCCATCCCTGATCACCAAGAAGCACTTGCCCCAGGTGGTAGTCCCCGTGAATGCGGATCAGCGGAGGCAGTTCTTCGAGGTCATCGATCCTGTCGATCGCTCTCTCCAGTGCGGGGGTGATGTCACTGTCGCGAAGTTCGGGGACCTCAGCGGCGGCCGCCGAGAGGTTCACCTGCAAACGTTCGTGAAGTTCTGAAGGAGTGAGCGTGCCCGACGCGCCAAATGCGGTGGCCAGGTGCTCGTGAAGTCCCGCAGTC
>DUQT01000240.1 GCA_012837655.1 Actinomyces sp.
CTTCAGTGGGAAGGTGCGGGTGCGGGTTAGGAGTTCGCGCAGGGGCGATTCCCTAAAGACTGAGCGAACCTGGGAGGACAGGCCGGCGGAAAGCCTGCGCTGCGGTGAAGAGTCCTGGTCGCGCAGGAGTTTCGCGGCCTCGAGCAGGATTTCTTGGTTCTTCTTGGACGGAGCCTTCTGTTTGCGTGAACCCTTTGGACGCGGACGTCCTTCAGCAGCGCGTTCCATGAGGAGCGCGCCCTCTTCAAGCATGAGTTCAACGTCAGTGTCAGCCGCGATCTTGATCGCGGCGTCGTGGCTCCAGGAAGCGTAGGGATCAGACCAGGTTTCGATGCGAAACTTCCACGCACCCGGGCGGTCCGGCATGAGCCAGGCTTCGTAGCGGTCAAGCCCCGGAGCAATGTCAACCATCTTGGCGCGCATGTGCTCCTTGCCATCCGGGTCGATTAGTACCGCTTCAGCGCCGAGCGCGTCATGGCCTTCGCGGAAAACAGTTGCTCGGACGGGGAATGATTCCCCTTCAGTGGCCTTGGCTGGCCACGTTCCCTGCTCAATTACGGGGAAAACCTCGGTTGCAGGAATACGAGTAATCCGAGCACGGGGTGGAACTAGATTCTTCGTCCGTGCCGGAGCCGGTTGGCTGGCCTTTGCTTTCGCCATTGGTCAAGACTCCTTAGTGCTTGATATCTGGTGAATCTCTACTTCAACCCTAAAATTATCTACGCCTTATTTCGCGCTATCCCAGTAACATCTCAAGGATTTGCAATTTTCCTAGACGTAGTCCATGTGCATTGCCTTGATGACGTCGGCAAGCGTTTCGTTTGCTACTTCGTTTGCGCGCTCGTTGCCTTCACGCAGGATTTGAATCAGGTAGTCCTCGTTCTTCTCCAGCTCTGCGCGACGCGCACGAATAGGCGCAAGCATCGTATTCAGGTCTTCAGTGACGCGGGCCTTCAGTGCGCCGCCACCACCGTCGCCAATCTCGTCAGCGATGACCTCGGGAGCTACTCCACTAGCCATTGATGCCATCAACAGCAGGTTCGACACCTCTGGGCGATTGACCGGATCGTAGGTGATGACCCTGTCCGCATCCGTCTTAGCCTTCTTGAGTCGCTTCGCGGTTTCGTCTGCAGACATGCGAAGCTCAATCGTGTTGCCACGCGACTTCGACATTTTTTCACCGTCGAGGCCGAGCACGTGCGCGGCCTCAGAAAGCAGCGCTTCGGGACGCCTGAACACCGGACGGTCGGGGTCTACTCGGCCGTAGCGCTTGTCAAAGCGAGTGGCGATCAGGCGGGCCTGCTCCAGGTGCGGGAGCTGATCTTGCCCAACCGGAACCAGGTTCGCCCTACAAAATAGAATGTCTGCTGCCTGGTGGACGGGGTAGGTAAGTAGTAGGCCGGACATTGCGCGGCCATCGGTTGCTTCCAGTTCAGCCTTCACAGTCGGGTTGCGGTGAAGCTCGGCCTCGGTAACCAGGGACAGGAACGGAAGCATCAGCTGGTTCAAAGCCGGAACCGCGGAGTGCGTGAAAATAGTTGCCTTCTGCGGATCCATGCCCACAGCCAAGTAATCCGTCAAGAGCGAAAGAACGCGCTCACGAAGCGGGCCAACACCATCGCGGTCGGTAATCACCTGGTAGTCAGCGATAAGCTGCCAGGTTTCAACGCCGCGCTTCTGAAGCTCTACCCGGTTCTTGATAGTTCCGAAGTAGTGCCCCAGGTGCAGGTGTCCAGTCGGCCTGTCGCCAGTCAGAATCCTGAACCGCGAGGGGTCCTTGTCAATCTCTCTTTCGATCTCGGCAGACCGGGCTTGCGTGCGCGCAAGGGAAGCCGAATCAGTACTCTTACTCAGGGTTTCTTCAGCAGTATTACTCACGCGCGCCATCTTATCGCACTACTCGGTCAGGTAAATCTGCAGTGACTGCGGCTCGATATGAATCGTCGATCCCGGGTCCACCGAGTCACAGTAGCTGTGATCAGAAGCGTTCGACACAGCACCGCCCTCGTTGGGATTTGTCCATGAGGAATCGAAAACTAGCCGGTATTTGCGGCCGCGCCCCTCGGTTAATTTCACGGAAGCGGAGTTCAGCGTTCCGTTAAACACTGCGAGCAGGTCGACGTCGTCGTAGCGGAATCCGGATCGTAGCGCCTGCAGCGTGCGGTGCTGAACGTCGTTCCAGTTTTCCGGCTTCATCTTCGTGCTCGTGGCGGTGTACCAAGAAAGGTCGCAGATCTCGTCGCCGGGATAGACCATGCCGGTTGCGAAGTATTCCGGGCGGAATACCGGGTGCTTCTTGCGTAGCGCCAGCAGGTATCGCACCGTGTCAAACATGTCGTGCTGCCACGAGTCCATATCCCAGTTAACCCACGAAATCGGGTTGTCCTGACAGTACGCATTGTTATTTCCGTACTGGGTGCGACCGATCTCGTCACCAGCCGTCAGCATCGGAGTTCCCACCGACATCAGCAGCGTGGCCATCAAGTTACGCATTGAACGCTCGCGGGCGTAGAACACCGAATCCAACATTCCCGAGGGCGTAGTTGAGTCATCCGTGGCCCTACGCGGAAGGCGTTTCATGTGACCCTCGATGCCGTGGTTCCATGACAGGTTCTGTGACGTGCCGTCGCGGTTGCCCTCGAGGTTGTCGAAGTTGTTTTTATGGTTGTACGCCGTCAGGTCAGCCAGGGTGAAACCGTCGTGGGCGGTGATGAAGTTGATTGAAGACCGCGCCGGACGGTTGTGTCCGATAGTGGAGGCAAACATGTCTGCGGAACCGGAAATCCTGGTTGCAATATCTTGCGGGCCGGGCGATGGGCGTCCTGCTTCCAGGTTTGCAATGTCGGCAAGCCAGAAGGATCGGATGGTGTCGCGGTAGCGGTCATTCCACTCCGACCAGGGCAGTGGGAAGTTCCCGGTCTGCCAGCCGCCTGGGCCAATATCCCAGGGCTCCGCGATTATTTTTTGCTTCGACAAAATAGGGTCTGCTGCCAATGCGACCAGGAACGGGTGGCGCGGAGTAAAACCAGTTGCGAAGCGGCCCAGGGTAGTGGCCAGGTCGAAACGGAATCCGTCTACACCTATTTCTTCAGACCAGTAGCGAAGCGAATCTAGAGTCATCTGAACGACGCGAGCTTCATCAAAGTTGACCGTGTTGCCGCATCCGGTGTCGTCAATCATGTGGACGGGGCGGTGTGCGGTGTGGCGGTAGTACATGTTTTGGCCAAACCCGCGCCAGGAAATCATCTGACCGGGGGAGCCGCCCTCACAGGTGTGGTTGTAGACCACGTCGAGGATAACTTCGATGCCGTGTTCGTGCAGGATCGAAACCATGCCGCGAACCTCGTCTAGCACGGCTTGCGCACCCAGCTGCTGTGCGTGCTTGGTCGCGTACGAAGGTTCCGGGCTAAAGAATGACAGGGTCGAGTAGCCCCAGTAGTTCGTCAGGCGCTTCTCGGTAAGGAACGGTTCGGGCCACTTCGCGTGGATCGGCAGGAGCTCAACCGCGGTGACACCCAATGCCTTCAGATGCGAGATAGCCGCCGGATGTGCAAGACCCGCGTAAGTGCCCCTAAGTTCAGCGGGCACGCCCTCCATTTGCTTTGTGAAGCCCTTGACATGAAGTTCGTAAATAACGGTTTCGTTCCATGGCGTGCGGGGCTGCTCAACAACACCGAACTCGGAGGTCTCCACTACAACGCTACGCGCAGTGTATGGGGCGGAATCAATCGTTGACTGAATGAAAGGAGTCTCGGTCGGGTCCAGGTTCTCATCGACCTCGTGCCCGTGGATGGCGGCGCTCAGTAGTACGTCGCCTTCAACGCCCTTGCCGTAGGGGTCCAGAAGCAGTTTGAAAGGGTTGAAGCTCTGCGCGCCCTCGGGATCCCACGGACCATTGACGCGATACCCGTAAACTGTGCCCGCCGTCGCGCCCGACAGGTGCGCGGACCAGATTCCGCCCTCGTGCTTATTCATCTGGTAGCGGTATTCGACCGCGTCGCGGCTGGAGCCGTCAAAAATACAGAGCTCCACCCCGTAGGCGCCCGGTGCGGCTACAGCGAAGTCAACTCCGCCCTCGACAATATTGGCCCCAAGGGTCGCTGGCTGAACTGTTGCAGGTGGCAACGTTTTGGTTGCTCTTTGCCAGAGTTTCAAAGGAACTTCCTGCGTCGCTTTTTCAGCCATGAAACTAAATCACCGTTTCATTCTGTATGGGCCTTTTGGGCCATTTGAAAAGCCTTGTGAGGCTTTATGGTAATCGTCAAAAACTATACCTGAGGAATGCAAAAACAGTGTTATCAAGCCTGAGCCATGCCTTGTTAACGTAGATCACAACAGCATTTTGAATACGGCAATATGCCCAAAATTGTGGCACTGTAGAAGGTATGAGAGTTTTTGTCAGCATTAAGCATGTGCCGGATGTCATGTCCGAACGTCGTATTGAGAACGGGCGGCTCGTCCGCGGTGAAGACGACACCCTAAACGAGTTGGACGAGAACGCAATCGAAGCTGCTGTGCAGGCCGTTGAAGATCACGGTGGCGAAGTCATTGCCGTGACCATGGGGCCCGAGGGCGCGGAGGATTCCGCGATGCTCGCCCTGCAGAAGGGAGCCGACCGCGCGATTGTCGTAACCGATGACCGCCTGGCAGGTTCCGACGTTGTGGGCACCGCGCAAGTATTGACTGCTGTTGCGCGAAAACTGGCTGAAGAAGAACCGATTGACCTAATCATCACAGGAATGGCGAGCCTGGACGGCATGACCTCCATGGTTCCCGCCGCCATCGCGGCCGATCTGCAGTGGCCGTACCTTTCGCTCGCGTCAGAAATTCAGATTGACGAGGACGCAGTTGAGGTCTTCCGTTCCGCTGACGGGTTTGACGACCGCCTGCGTGCAGGCCTGCCGGCAGTTGTGTCGGTTACTGACCAGGTGAATGAGCCGCGCTTCCCGAACTTTAAGGACATGCGCGCTGCCCGCAAGAAGCCGTTGGACGTGTGGTCGCTGGATGATTTGGCAGACGTGGTTGACGTCTCCAATATGGCGATCGGTAAGCATGGCGCTGGAACGATGGTCCTTTCCGCGGATGAGGAGCCGGAGCGCTCCGCCGGCCAGGTCATTCAAGACGCCGGCGAGGGTGGCAAGAAGCTCGCGGAATACATTGCGGAGGTGCTGAAGTAATGGAAAAGTTGGATGCTCCGATTCTGGTTGTAACTGACCACACGGGAAATCTTGGGGATGGTTTTGTCCTCACTTCGCCGTCGAAGCAACTGTTGACGCTTGCAGGTCAGCTAACTAATGGGCGGATCGATGCGATTGCTTTGAACCCGCAGCCGCAGGTCGAGGAACTCGCCAAGTACGGCGTGTCCCGCGTCTTCACTCCTGACTTGACGCGCATGTCCCCGCGCGTTGGAGCCGTCGTTGCGGAAGCCGCGTACGTTGCCGCGCAGCACGATGACACTTACGCCGCAATATTGGTTGTTTCCAATTATCGAGGCCGTGAGGTCGCAGCTGGGCTTGCCGTTCGACTTGGATCTGGCGCAGTCGTTGATGTAACTGCATGTCGAGTAATTGACGGCGAGATCGAAGCTAAGAAGTCTGTTCTAGCTGGTTCCTGGACCACGGTATTCACGGTTACTCGCGGAACTCCTGTGATCGCTTTGCGTCCGTCCTCTGTTGATGCTGTTGAGGTGGATGAGCCGAGCAAACCCGAAGTCATCGCAATGGACGTCGATTATTCCGCGGCAGCACGCGGTGTTGAAGTGGTTGCGTCGACCGAGCAGTCGGGTTCTGGTCGAGTTGCGCTCACTGAAGCTCCGGTGGTCGTGTGTGGTGGCCGCGGAGTTGATGGTGACTTTACTGCTGCTGAAGAATTGGCCGACCGCCTGGGCGGAGCCGTTGGATCAACTCGCGTTGCCGCTGATGAAGGCTGGATCGACCGCAGCACGCAGATCGGTCAGACGGGTGTGAGTGTCGCCCCAAACCTCTATGTTGGCTTGGGCGTTTCAGGCGCTATTCACCATGTCTGCGGTATACAGGCTTCCCGCCACATCGTTGCTGTGTGTGACGATCCGGATGCTCCGATCTTTGACATCGCAGATTTTGGCGTGGTTGGTGACGTCAATGAGGTGATTCCACAGGCCCTTGAGGCACTGGCAGAAAAGGGATTCTAAACGTATGAAGGTTCTTGCAGCACTTTCCGGTGGAGTTGACTCCGCTGTTGCAGCTGCTCGCGCAGTTGAAGCTGGCTACGACGTAACGGCTGTCCACATGGCCCTAAAGACTGAGGGCGAGGCTTGTGGAAGCACCAGGGGTTGTTCAAACCCGCAGGATAAGGCGGATGCCGCGGCAGCTTGTGAAAAGCTTGGTATCCCGTTCCACGTGTGGGACCTGGCTGATGAGTTTGAAGAAAACGTCATCTCAGACTTCGTTGAACAGTACCGCCAGGGACGCACTCCTAATCCGTGCGTGCGTTGCAACGAGTTCGTCAAGTTCCGTGAACTCACTGAGCGTGCACGCGAACTCGGGTTCGACGCCGTGGTTACTGGACACTACGCGCGCGTGGAGAAGGTCGGCGACCGCTACCATCTGTTGCGCGCACGCGACCTAGCGAAGGATCAGTCCTACGTGCTTGCAGTGATGGGGGAGGAAGAACTATCCCGCGTAATCCTGCCGCTTGGTGACATGCCGTCAAAGGCGGCTGTGCGTGCTGAAGCGGAGGAGCGCGGCCTGGGTGTTTCCAATAAGCCGGACTCCTTTGACATCTGCTTCATTCCCGATGGTGACACGCAGGGATTCCTACGCAAGCGCCTGGGAGAATCTTCGGGCGACATCGTGGACACCGACGGTAATGTGCTGGGCTCGCACAGGGGTCACTTTGAATACACGGTTGGCCAGCGCAAGGGCCTGGGCATTGAACGTCCAGCAAGCGATGGCCGCCCTCGTTATGTATTGGAAACGCGACCTTCCGAAAACGTTGTTGTGGTTGGGCCCGCGGAGCTGTTGAGCGTTGACGTTGTAAACACGCAGGACCTGGTGTGGGATGCCGGCGACGACATGGGCGATGTTCGCACTGTTGAGGCGAAGCCGTTCGGCACGGATGACGACGAGTGCCTGTACGCACAGATGCGCGCTCACGGGCGTCCCGTTCCCGTGAAGAAGCTTGAGCGCTTCGAGGACGGTCTGCGCGTAACCCTGGCTGAACGCGTGCGCGGCATTGCTCCCGGACAGACCCTGGTTCTGTACCGCGGCAACCGAGTCATCGCCCAGTCGGTGATTGACTCCACGAACCGCACGAATGTCGTGAACAGTTCGGCAACATCGCCCTCGAAAATCGAACGAACGCGCGTAGGCGAGGACGCGGTGGCGCACGCCTAACGCACGTCTGGGAACGGTGTGCACGCTGGGCGGTCGCGCATACCTAGCGCATGGACGCCGCGCGTATTGCGGGACTGCTTTGCGTCACTGCGAAACGGGGCGTATCTCACTGTTTTGGAATTGACGTCTGGCCAAACTGTTTAGCTATACTTCTATTTGTTGCCCGAGTGGCGGAATTGGCAGACGCGCCAGATTTAGGTTCTGGTGTCTTCGGACGTGGGGGTTCAAGTCCCTTCTCGGGCACGATTAGCCCCGGCTTTTAGACGAAAAGTCCAGAAGTCGGGGCATTTTGCTACCTATTTTCGAGGGCGTGGCTGGGGACAGTCTCTTTGATGTGTTCGCGGTGTGGCAGACCTAGGGGAGTGCGGCAGCCCCTGTCTCTGTGAAATGTTCGCCCTATGGTTGGCATGGCCGGGAGCGGCGCAAAATCAGTACGGTATAGCCAGTAGCTACTGAAAGGGTCACTTTGAAACGCGATATTTACCTGATGGATGAACGCTCCTCAGTGGATAACTACAAACTGTCGATGAGCCTCGTCGTCCCGCGTCCTATCGCGTGGATCGGCACGTTCAACGCTGACGGGTCGGTGAATCTGGCGCCGTATGCGCTGTTCTCGGTGGTTTGCACTGACCCGATGATGATGCAGTTCGCGTCCAGGTCGCCGAAGGACTCCTACAAGAACGCCAAACGCGAAGGCGCGTTCACAGTCCACATCCCAACAGTCAGCCAAAAACCGAAAGTCGCCATCACGTCGCAAGAATTTCCCGAGGGCGAGTCTGAGGCCGATGCCGTGGGCATGTCATGGACAAAGGCTCCGAACGTGAACGCTCCGATCATGGATGACGCGGGCGTTGCGTTTGAGTGCGAGGTTCACACCTTTGTTGAACTGGAAACATCCGTCCTTACAATCGGTGAAGTCAGGGCGATCCACGTGGACCCCACGATCATGGCTGCGGATGGCATGGCGGACTTCAAGAAACTGAACCCTCTATCAAAGCTGGGCCGCAACCAGTGGGGTAAAACCGAGGACTTCATCTAAGACTGCGCATGCCACTTTGCCCTAGATTGTGCACAATGGGGGCATGGCACGTTTTGAAGAAGGACAGGAGGTTCCAGACTTCACTCTGGAATCGACCGAAGGAAAAATCAACCTATACGACACAATCGACGCCGCCGCTAAGGGCGTCGTTGTCTACTTCTACCCGCGCGCATCCACACCAGGCTGCACGACTGAGGCCTGCGACTTCCGCGACTCCTTGAGCTCACTCAAGTCCTGTGGTTACAGCGTCATCGGTATCAGCCCTGACAAGATGCCCGCGCTAGAGAAGTTCCGCGACAATCAGAGCCTAAACTTCCCGCTCGCCTCTGACCCGGAGAAGGAAGTCATGGAACCGTGGGGAGCATTCGGCGAAAAGAAGAACTACGGCAAGATCGTGCAGGGCGTAATCCGCTCAACACTGGTTATTGGTAAGGACCGAAAAGTTCAGCAAGCCATGTACAACGTGCGTGCAAAGGGACACGTAGCACGCGTTCGCAAGGCCCTCGGCTGCGACGCCTAGTTCTTACGCGTGGTTACGGCGGTGGCGAGCCAGGTTCTCAGCAACGCGAACAACCTGGCTCACATCGCGTTCCTCGCGCAACCACTTGGCAGGGGACAGGCCATCTAGATCGCGGTGACCAGTAATAAACCAGCTACCGATCTCGAAAGTGTCTGTTACCCCTTCAAGGCGGCCGAGCACCTCGGGAAGCCCGTCTAAGATCTGGTAATCAGCAGTCAGCTGCCACGTGGGATACATCCACGAGCCACGCCCTCGACGAACACCCAAAATCCGGCATTCTTTAACGGCCTTATTAATGGCCTGACGGGAAATTCCCATCCAATCAACTAGATCAGCGGTTGAACAAACGGGACCGACCTCGTCCACAACGGACTTGCGAGGGGCGGTGAGCACGGAAATCATGCGGGTGACCTCTTCGATCACCGCATCATTAATGTGGGTTTTTTTAGCATCTGCAAGGCGCTTTCGGACCGCTACCAGGAGACGCTCTTCATCCGCTGACAGATGGCGCACGCACTCCGCCCTTTCGAGTTTTTCCACCGCATCGAAGGAGCTAAGCGGTGATAAATTTAGTGCGCCGTGAGGGAATCGAACCCCCAACCCGCTGGTTAAGAGCCAACTGCTCTGCCAATTGAGCTAACGGCGCTTTGTTGTTTCTTTACGGTTTGTCGTAAGAACAACGAGAGTCAGAATACCACCGCGAATAGTCTCAGACAAACCGCTTGGATCAAGACCACAAAAAACCCCGGCCAAAAGACCGGGGTATTGTGCGCCGTGAGGGAATCGAACCCCCAACCCGCTGGTTAAGAGCCAACTGCTCTGCCAATTGAGCTAACGGCGCGTGCAAGAAAAAACTTTACGCTGAAAAGCCTCAAAGTGCAAAATCCTTAAGTGAGCTTTACGCCACATATGTGCAACGAACATGCACACATGCCTCAAAGACGCGGATTCTAGGGCCTTTCGTCATCGAATTCCAGGTTGTAATCAGATTCGATCGGTAATCTTAAAGACTGTCACTCAAGGTGCAGATCTTCGTGAAGGCAGTAGCGTATACACGTAGGGTAGATACAAAAGGAATAAAGGGAGTGAGCAGTGAACGCGACCAAGTCGGGCTTAGAAGCCGGCCGAACTAGATTGGGTGCGTTAAACGCACTAGCAGTAGTAATCGGTTCCGTAATGGGATTTGGCGCATCACTTGGATTACTTCAAACGGAGCTTGAACACATCAAGAATCCAATGGCTGCCCTTGGCTGTGACGTGAACATCCTGATTGGATGTGGGGCCTCCCTAATGTCCCCAGAGGCACACCTGCTGGGCGTTCCCAACTCCGCGTTAGGAATTGCGCTGTTCTCCGCCACGGGCACGCTAGGACTGCTCCTGCTACTGCGTGTGTCCATGCCCCGCATCGTTCCTTTGCTCGCCGGCCTGGGCACGATTGGTGGCCTAGCGTTTGTGGGTTACTTCCTTTTCCTGTCCGCTACGAAGTTTAATTCGCTGTGTCCGTACTGCATGGTCGTGTGGTCGGCAGCCCTGATCTTGGCTGGTGTCCTGATCCCGTTCGCCCTGGCTAACATTCCCGCTACTGCGAACGCAGGAAAATCCATGCAGCGCTATACGTGGGCGTGGATCGTGTCCCTTCACCTGATTGTCGTAATCGTCGTCCTGTTTTCGATGAGTGACCAAATCGGAGGTATCTAGTGAAACAGAAGCGCGAGTTTTCAACAGTTGCAGAGGACTACCTGCGTGCCGTGTATTCCGTTGAGGAATGGCACGACGAGGGCGTGGGAGTCACCGAACTTGCAGAACTAATGGATGTCGTGCCATCGACTGCGTCTGAAAACGTCCGCAAACTTCGCGAGGCCGGCCTGCTTGACCACCGTCCATACCAGCGCGTCCGCCTGACTGAAAAGGGCCGCGTGGAGGCTGTGAAGATGGTGCGCCGCCACCGACTGCTAGAAACTTTCCTGCACAGGTCTCTGGGCTTTTCGTGGGACGAAGTCCATGAAGAAGCTGAGGATCTAGAGCACGCCGTGTCCGACAGGTTCATCGACAAGCTTGATAAGGCTCTGGATTTTCCGAAAATGGATCCACACGGTGACCCGATTCCCGCAAAGGACGGATCGGTCGCGACTACCTCTAATCCAACACTTCTGACTGCGCCAATAGGGGAGGACCTCACGATTGTGCGCATCCGCGACGGTGAACCGGAAGTCCTGCGCTACTTCGAGCAAAGAAACCTGGTGCCCGGCACTACGATCCGCGTCCTCGACCGCTCCAAGGTCACCGGAGTCATCGGCGTTTCAATCAATGGCAACCGCATTGACGTGTCCAAAGGATTAGGGGCGGACATCAAAGTGACACCCGCCCCCGAAGAAAACTAGTTTTTTCCAAGCTATTCAAGATTTCTGAACATTAGTTCAAGTCAGGAGAATCTATTGAAACAGGGACGTTATCTCCCAATCCCTGGTTCTCCAACTCAGTTCGTAGCGCCTGCATAGTTGACTCCAGGACCTCGTCGGGAACCTTACTAGCATTAGAAAGCGCCAAATCAGCCTCCGACCGAAGTGGAATCACATGCAAGTGCGTGTGTGGAACTTCGAAACCAGCAATCGTGAGGCCGATGCGTTCACACTCAAACGTCTCAAGCTGCGCCTTACCAATCTTCTGCGCGACCTTAAACAGGTGGGCAGCATCGTCCTCGGGCAAATCAGTCCACGCGGGAACGGCTTCACGTGGTACGACGAGGACGTGGCCGGGACGCACTGGTTCAATCGTTGCAAACACTACGCACTTTTCGTCTGCGTAAACGAAACGGCCGGGAATGTCCCCGGCGATGATCATCTCAAAAACAGTCATACCCCCATTGTGCACGGGTACAGGGTGAATCACAGCTATTCGAACAAGTGCGGACCGTCGCAGTGTTCCCCTCATTGGACGGATGCGCGAAGTCGCGCGATTTTGCGGTAGTCTACTACCGGATTTTGAACAAGGATCGAGGTCAAGATGAGTAACGAAACCGCAGGCGAAACTCCGTACCGTTACGACGCGGCTTTAGCTAATGAAATTGAAGCCCGCTGGCAGGAAAAGTGGGCGGAAGCAAACGCTTTCCGTGCAGACAACCCGGTAGGAGACCTAGCGGGACCGCTTTCTGATAAGGAGAAGTTCTACCTGCTCGACATGTTCCCGTACCCGTCAGGAGCGGGCTTGCACGTGGGACACCCGCTTGGTTACATCGCGACCGACACGATCGCTCGCTACCAGCGCATGCAGGACAAGAACGTCCTGTACACGCTTGGTTTTGACTCGTTTGGCCTGCCCGCTGAGCAGTACGCGGTCC
>DUQT01000241.1 GCA_012837655.1 Actinomyces sp.
AGGACAAGTACTTCCTGACCGACATGATTCCAGAGACTCCGAAGGAGCTCGGCTTCGAACCCGAATCCGACACTCCCCCGATTGATGGATACGTTGGCAACATGCCCTGGTGGAAGGTAGACAAGCGCTGGCCCAAGCTACGCACACCGCTATCTGCCGATCCGAAGCTTGTCGAAAGGGGCGTAAAGTCCGACCCGAAGTGGGACGTCAAGCCCGAACACAAGAAGAACGAATCCAAGCAGACAAAGTCTGAGGAGGACTAACCGTAGTACGAAATAGTTAGCAAGTAATACCAATAGTTTGGGGGCGGCCACCTTAGTGGCCGCCCCCCAAACTATTGCTTGAACCTTCGTCTACTTGCTCGGATCTACCGCGCTCACGCGGCGCGTGATCCCGGCGGATAAACACCGAACGCTAGTTCGCTCGGCACCTGTCAGACAGATGTCGATGCCCAATGTTCCGCACATTCCCCGGCGAGCAAGCCCCGGACGTTCAGTCGACTAGCACCTGCGTTGACAGCGGGGTGCGGTTACCGAAGCGGTGGTTCGTGATCGAAACAGCCTGCTCATGAACGAACGGCAGAATCTCAACACGGCCGCACGAGGTTACCGGACCGTCCCATACTGCAACGTCGATGGAACCATCGACTGCTCGACGCAACTCGTCTCCGTCCTCGCCAATCATGCGAATACGAATGTCAAGGTTTTCTTGTTCTTCGGCTTCTTCGGCGATGCGTTCCTGGAACTGGCGACTGCTCTCGGCCAGGATTTCCACGCCCAGGTTGCCTAGCAGGATGGAAAGGTCGGTGGGTAGGAACTCGGTCAGCGAGATCGTGAGGTCCATGTCCGTGATTCCGCCACCCGCGTAGGAGCGCGCGAATGTGCTCTCGTCGTCCGGATCCCACTTCCAGATCTCACCCAGGGCAAGTGCTGCAGAGAGGACGCGGAAGATCTCATACAGGGACGCGTCCTTACCAGCGCGAATTTCCGCGCCGGTCGGGACGTAGCGGAACAGGTTGCGTTCCACTTCGACCTGAGACGGGTCGCTCAGAACGCCGAACTCGGTGTCCACTGCGTGCTGGTCGGACTCGACTGCGATCGCTAGGCGCTCGTAGTCTTCCGCATCCAGCAGGCGCTTCGCGGAACCCAGAAGTTCGCGTAGCTGCGGCGAATGCACCTTGGCCTCATGCTCGATTGCGGGCGGGAAGTCGCTTTCTTCGCGCTCTTCCGCCGCAATATCCACAGGCGTGAGGTCGCCGAATCCGAACAGGTAGTTCGGACCGCCAGCCTTCGCGGTTTCACCAACCGCGGAACGCTTCCATCCACCAAACGGCTGACGCTGAACGATAGCGCCGGTAATACCGCGGTTTACGTACACGTTGCCGGCCTGGACGTTGTTAAGCCAGAAGTTGATCTCGTCAGGATCCAGCGAATGCAGGCCTGCAGTCAGGCCGTATTCGACCATGTTCTGCGCTTCGATCGCTTCATCCAGCGTGTCAACGCGCATAACGCCGAGGATCGGACCGAAGTATTCAACCATGTGGTATTCAGACCCCGGTTCAACGCCGATGCGCACACCCGGGCTCCACAGGCGGTTCGTGTCGTCAAGCTTCTTCGGCTTGATTGCCCACTTCTGCCCTTCATCAAGCTGGGTTAGACCCCTGTAAAGTTTCTCGCCCGGCTCAGATGACAGCGGCCCCATCTCGGCGGACAGGTCGTCACCCCAACCGATGTGAAGCGACCTCACGGCGTCAAGAAGCTGGTCGCGCACGCGACGCGAGAATCCAGTCGACCCCACCAAAATCACGTAGGAGGCCGCTGAACACTTCTGTCCAGCGTGACCAAACGCGGAATCGACGACGTCCTTAACCGCCAAATCCAAGTCGGCCGAGGGCGTGATGATGATCGCGTTCTTACCAGAGGTTTCCGCCATGATTCGCAGGGTCGGATCCCAGGATCGGAAGAGCTCCGCGGTTTCGCTTCCGCCGGTGAGGACGACGCGCTTGACGCGCTCATCGGTTACCAGCTGCTTGCCTAGCTCGCGCTCCCCAACTGATACCAGGGTCAGCGCATCCTTAGGAACTCCAGCCGCCCACAGGCATTCGGCCAGCAGGGCGCCAGTTCGGCGCGCGATTCCAGCGGGCTTCAAGATTGCACCCGAACCGGCCGCGAGCGCAGCCAGCGTGCCACCAACCGGAATAGCGATCGGGAAGTTCCACGGCGGCGTGATTAGCGTTAGCGGAACCGGGTTGAACTTGGCTCCGCGTAGCTTCTCCAGGTCAAGGGCGCGCTCTGCGTAGTAGTGCGCAAAGTCGATGCCTTCAGAAACCTCAATGTCGGCCTGTTGCAAGGACTTTCCGAGTTCCGAAGCCGCGACCTCAATTAGTTCGCCACGGCGACGTCCCATTTCAACGCCGGCGCGGTGCAGGATGTCGGCGCGTTCCTTCGCGGAACGCTCACCCCACTTTTTGCCGCCTTCGTATGCATTTTCGAGGACGTCATTGAGTTCCTCTTCGGTGTTAATGGTTGCGGCTTCGATCGTATCGATGCCGAGCTTGGAGTCCTTAACTCGCGCCGCAATATCGCGCGCCCACTGCAGGTTCGCGGGTAGGGATGGGTCGGAGTCGGGAGTGTTGTTGAAGGTCCAGTCACCGGACGGGGTCTTCACCGGCTTCGCGATGTCGTCTTCAGTTTCGGTGTTGCGATCCTGGTGACGGTTCGGTCCGACGCGGCGGTCGCCCTCGCGCTCCATCTGCTCAACTGCGGCTAGGAAGCGGCGCTTCTCCTTATCAAAGGCATCCCTGTCGGTTCCGATGTCGAAGATGGATGCCATGAAGTTTTCATCCGCGGAGTTTTCCTCCAGGCGACGAACCAGGTAGGAGATCGCGACGTCGTACTCTTCAGGGCTTACAACCGGGACGTAGAGCAACAGGTCGCCAACGTCCTCGCGAACTGCGGCTGCCTGCTGGGTCGCCATACCGGAGAGCATTTCGATTTCGATATCGTCTTGAACGCCGCGCTCGTTAGCTAGTTCCCACGCGGCTGCAATCGTGAACAGGTTGTGTCCGGCGACGCCAATCTTCACGTTCTTGACGCGCTCCGGAGTCGTTGCCCAGTTCAGGATGCGCAGGTAGTTTGCATCTGTTGCCTGCTTGGATTCCCAGGTGGTTAGCTCCCAGTTACGCATCTTCGCATCGACGCGTTCCATCGCGAGGTTCGCGCCCTTCACGACGCGGACCTTGATTGGAGCTCCCCCGTCAGCAACGCGGGCGGCCGCCCATTCCTGCAGGTCCTTCATCGGGTTCAGAGTGTCCGGCAGGTATGCCTGGAGCACAATTCCGGCCTCGTAATTCTTAAGTTCCGGATGGTCCAGGATCCGCTTGAACACGTCGATCGTGATGTGCAGGTCGCGGTATTCCTCCATGTCGAGGTTGATGAACTTGCGCTTCGGGCTGCGCGCTGCGTACAGGTACAGCGGCAGAAGTTCTTCAACTGCGTGGTCAACGACGTCGTCGTAACCCCACGGGTTGTGCGGGCCCGTGACTGCGGAAACCTTAAGGGAAACATAGTCAATGTCGTCGCGTTCCAGCAGACGCTGAGTATCGGACAGGCGCTTGCGAGCTTCCTTGTCGCCCAGAACGGCCTCGCCAAGAAGGTTCACGTTCAAAGAGGATCCGTCGGCCTTTAGGCGTTCAATCGCAGGCCCGAGCTTGTCATCAGTTACGTCAACGACGAGGTCGCCAACTAGCTGGCGGAAAACGCGGCGCGCGGCGGGCACGGAAACTTCCGGAACGAACTTGCCAACTGCACCACCGATCAGGGCGGGCGTGCGCAGGTACCACGGAAGGAAGTCCGGGTTCATGCCACCCATTTCAGCGAGGTGATCCGCCGCAACCTTCTCATCTTCAGGGCGGATCACACCATCAACGAAGGAGACCGTGTAATCCAGGCCGCCCTCATCTTCGAGGACGTCGGCCAAAAGCTTAGCTGCCGGGTCAACGGGGTACTTGTTGGACTCATCAGCCCACTTGCGTGCCCTTGCGAGGGCCCTTTCAGCGATGTCTGCAAAATCCGTGTTCTCGGGGGCAGTCATGTCATCTCCTTTGATTACTTTTGGCGACCAAAATGTTGGGGCCGCCATTGCGCCGCGCATAAAGCATACAAGTTCAACTGTAGTCGAGCTGTTTATTTCACACGCGAATTAAAACAATTTGTCCTAGATTTTCAACATAAATGCAGCTCCAGCTGGATTGCTGGAGCTGCATTTAACGATTTGGTTAGTCGGCTGATACGCCGGCTAGGGCTTCGTCGAATTCTTTCTCGATTTCCTCATTTGGCTTGTAGGTCATCTTTGAAACGACGACCGCGAAGAGGAGGTTGAGCAGGAAGCCGGGCAGGATCTCGTACAGATCCCAAAGGCCGCCGGACAGGTTGCCCCACACACCTACCGTGACTGCGCCTGCGATCATGCCGGCGATAGCACCCTGGTAGGTGAACTTGCACCAGTAGAGGGACAGGATGACGGTCGGGCCGAAGGATGCGCCAAAGCCTGCCCACGCGAACGCGACCAGGCCAAGAATCGTGTCTGAACGCGGCCAGGCAAGCAGGGCTGCCAGGATTGCAACTGCGGCAACAGCCAGGCGTCCAAGCAGAACGCCGTCATTACCGGACAGGTCGCGCTTAGCGAAGGCGTGGTAAATATCCTCGACGATTGCGGAGGACGTAACCAGAAGCTGCGAAGAAATCGTCGACATGATTGCAGCTAGGATTGCGGCAAGCATGAAACCAGCTACCAGCGGGTGGAACAGTAGCTGGCCAAGTGAGATGAACACCGATTCGGGGTTCTCAAGTTGCGCGGAGTCGTGCTGGTACACAGCAACACCAACGATAGCGGTCATGCCCGCACCAATAACTGCCAGGGCCATCCAGCCGATACCAATGCGGCGTGCGCGAACGGATTCCTTTGCGCTACGCAGCGCCATGAAGCGAACGATGATGTGAGGCTGTCCAAAGTAACCCAGACCCCACGCAAGTGCAGAAACGATGCCCATTGTCGCAAGGCCGGCACTCATGCCCGCGGTTAGCGAGAAGATATTCGGTTCGACAGCCTTCACAGCAGCCGTCATTTCGCTCCAGCCACCAACGTGCAAGATTCCAGCAATGGGAACGAGGACGAGAGCGGTGACCATCATCAGGCCCTGCACAACGTCAGTCCAGGAAACTGCTAGGAAGCCACCAACCAGGGTGTAAAGAACAACGATTGCGGCAACGAGGACGAGGCCGAGGTGGTAGTTCAGTCCAAATGACGCTTCAAAGAACGTGCCGCCAGCGACCATGCCGGAAGACACGTAGAACGTGAAGAACACGAAAATGATGATGCCGGCAACGACGCGGATCATTCGTGAGGAGTCGCGCAGACGCTGACCCAAGAACGATGGGACAGTGATTGAGTCGGATGCGACCTGCGAGTATGACCTCAGGCGCGGTGCGACGAACTTCCAGTTCAGCCACGCTCCAATCGTAAGTCCGACAGCGATCCAACCTTCGATGAGGCCGGTTGCGTAGATGGCGCCGGGCAGACCCATCAAGAGCCAACCTGACATATCCGATGCGCCAGCCGAAAGAGCGGCTGCAAGCGGGCCCAGCTTTCGACCACCGAGCATGTAGTCGTCAAAATCGCTGGTGCGGTTGTAGGCAAATAGACCAATCATGATCATGGCTACCAGGTAGATGATCATGGCAATCGCCTGATAGGTCGTCACCGACATAGGAGCTCCTTCTCCGTATTTGAACAAGTGATCAACCCAAAATGAGCTAAGAAGTACTTCGATGTCAAGGAGCGTTACCGTTTCGTGACAATCTAACTCGCGTTTATCTCATCTTTTGGGCATTTCGGACTTTTTGCCTTCAAAATATGATTTTTGGGGACAAATATGCGTCTTTGAGGGCGTGGCTTGGAAAACGCGTCCAAGATGAGATGCCTCAACACCTTTGTTCAGCGAATGGGTACGCTGAAGTTATCCCCGCATCCCTACGCATAGGAGACCCTATGAAACCTTTGATTTTGCAGTCTGACTTCGGTTATTCCGATGGTGCTGTCTCAGCAATGCACGGGGTAGCCTACACCGTAAACCCGGAACTTTCGATACATAATCTGACGCACAACATTCCCCCGTATGACGTGTGGGAGGGATCGTGTCGGCTGGTCCAAACTGTTGGCTACTGGCCGAAGGGGTCTGTTTTTGTTTCCGTAGTTGATCCAGGTGTTGGCTCGGACAGACTTTCAGTAGTCGCAAAAACAAAGTCGGGGCACTACATTGTGACGCCTGACAACGGAACGCTCACCCACGTCGCCGTGGAGTATGGAATCGAAGAGCTGCGCGAAATCGACGAAACAATAAATCGCCTTCCTGGTTCGGCTCATTCCCATACATTCCACGGTCGAGACATCTACTCCTATACAGGGGCTCGCCTGGCAGCAGGCGTTATTACTTTTGAGGAAGTCGGCCCCGTCCTCGGCGAAGAATATCTGGTCACGCTACCAATAATGGAACCCCGCGTGGAAGGCGACCAGGTTTGCGGAACGATCGACACCCACGACGTTCGCTACGGATCGCTGTGGACGAATATTCCGCGCGAACTGTTCCTAGAACTCGGTATGGAACTGGGACAGTACGTGCGCGTGCATATCGAAAACGACCGCGGAGATGTGTTCTCGGCACCGTTGAAGTATGTTCGCTCCTTCGCCGACGTGTCAGTGGGCGAAGCGCTGATTTATACGAACTCGCTGGACAACATCGCGGTTGCGATCAACCGTGGTTCGTTCGCGAGGGCGTACTCCGTGGGGCAGGGAACGCACTGGAAAGTGAGCTTCCGCTATCCACTAGCTGACGCACCCCACGCCTAACAAATCTCGGCTAGAGATCCGCCACAAGATCCCGGCTGCGGATCCGTTACAAGATCCCGGCTGAAGATCCGTTACAGAATACCGACCGAGGATCCGTTCCACGATCCCGACAAAAGATCCCTATCGATACAAGCAGAAAGATTAGAACAATGAATAAGACCTCTCCGGTCACTGCAGTTGTTGCTACCGGCATTGGTGCAGCACTGTTTTTCGTCCTTGGACGCTTTGTTGTCATCCCAACTCCGGTTCCGAACACAACTATTAATATCCAGTACGCGCTACTGGCAGTTTTCGCCCTTCTATACGGCCCGCTTGTCGCGGTCCTAATGGGCTTTATTGGCCACTTCCTAATTGACGTCACGTCCTATGGCCCGTGGTGGTCTTGGATCGTAGCGTCCGCTCTTGCCGGTCTGATCATGGGTGTACTCATGCTGAAAGATCGCGTGCAGGAGGACGGAATTAGCCGTAGCGGACTAATCAGGTTCAACGTGGCGGTGCTTATCGGGCACGCCGTGGCGTGGTTCCTGGTCGCGCCAGTGTTGGACATCCTCTTCTACTCTGAGCCTGTTTCCAAGGTGTTCACCCAGGGCGCAGTCGCAGGTATTTCGAACATCCTAACCACCGCAATCATCGGCACGCTGATCGTGATTGCCTACGCGAAGACCCGCACTTCCGCGGGATCGCTACAAGAAAAGGAATAGGTCAAGCGTGACTAAGCGTCATTCGACCGGGGCGGGCACGAACAGTGTCCGCCCCACGAATAGCACGTCGAACAGTGCCGACCCGATTATCGAGTTTCGAAACTTCACCTTTCAGTACCGCGCCCAGGCATCACCAACACTGCATGACATTAACCTGACCATTAATCGCGGTGAAAAAGTAGCGATCGTCGGCCAGTCCGGGTCGGGGAAATCAACGCTAGCTCACGTCATTAACGGGCTCATCCCCTACCGATTCCCCGGCGACTTCACCGGCGAAGTCCGGGTGGGCGACATTGATCCAACTAAGACTCCTCTACACGAGATCTCCAAGATTGTCGGCACTGTCCTGCAGGACCCGGACGGCCAGTTCATCGGCCTAACAGTTGCCGAAGACATTGCGTTCTCCTTAGAGAACGATCTGGTTGAGCACGATGAAATGCATTCCCGGGTTCGCCGCGCAGCCCAGATTGTCAACATCCAAGACCGCCTCAAGGCCTCGCCCCACGACCTGTCCGGCGGACAAAAGCAACGTGTCTCCATGTCCGGCGTTCTTATCGATGAAGTTGACGTGC
>DUQT01000023.1 GCA_012837655.1 Actinomyces sp.
CGACGCCAGGTTCAAAATCGCGAGCGTCTGAGCCGCCTGGCCCGAAGCTGTGAACAGTGCGCCAACTCCGCCCTCCAACGCGGAAATACGGCCTTCAACGGCATCGTTCGTGGGGTTGCCTAGGCGCGTGTAAATCGGGCCGAGCTTCTTCACTTGGAAGCGGTCGCGCGCTTCTTCAACTGAGGGGAACTCGAAAGAGGTGGACTGGTAGATCGGCACGGCAGTCGCTCCCGTGACGGGATCAGACTGGCGTGCGGCGTGGATTTGCTTGGTTTCAAAGGCCCAGTTTTCAGACATTTTGTAAAGCTCCTAAAAGATTTCTCGAAAAATTCATCCCAGTGGGATTGTCAGAAAGGTTTGGAGCTGGGGCCTGCTCGCAACAGGCGGCGCAAAAAGTGGCATTTTGCCTATAGATCTAGTTTGAAAGCGCCAAAATAAAAAGGGAATGCGCGAAGCGGCCACCAGCGGTGGTCACTACTGCAGGCCAGATGCCCGCATATCGCGGTGCTGGCATGCAGTCTCTAGCACATTCGTTTCGTCATGTTTGTAATGTAACCCTAACTTCGTTGCGGTGAGCCAGAGCGTCTCACTTTTTGGGATCTCGACCTCTTGGTGGTTTTCCGTGCGCATATAGGTGATCGAAATTGCAAATCAAGGCGACACGCCGAGGAAAAATGTTACGGATGTGGCAATTGGTAGCAATGTGACTAATGTTGCGATAAGTTAGAGGGCGATACAAACAATTGATCTGGCCGGCCTAAGGCAGGTTCAGAAGCCCATCTCGTAACTGGAAAGTTTTAGTTCAGTGAAGAAGTTGTTCCGAGGGCGCGGATTTGTCGCGCTAGTTGTGTCTGCAGGACTGTTCATCGCAACGCCTGGTTTGGCGGCTGCTGACCCAGATAAGAATCCGACTGATTCTTACGCTGACATGTCGGTCGCACAGATTGAAGTTGAACTCGCACGCGTCGCCGCCGCATCAAATGAGGCGAACATTGAGGTTCAAAAGGTTGCGGAAGAGCTCGCTCAGGCTCAGGCGGAACTCAGTGAAGCGAAGGCTGATGCCGCGGCTGCAAAGCAAGCGGTTGATGATTCTTGGAAGAAGTACGAGGAAGAGCGCGAGACGCTGGCTGTGATTTCGCAGTCTGCTTACCGCAAGGGCTCTGGTAATGCGCAACAGCTTGCCCCGTACTTGGCTACTGATGGGCTGGCTGACATGGAACGCCGGTCCAAGATCGTAAACACTGTTTCTCATATCACTGACGCCAGGCTTCAGCGCGTTTCCGCAATGTACCAGGTTGCGAAGGCGATGGAAGACCAGGCGGGTGAAGTCCAAGAAAGGCTTGAGGCCGCCGAAGCTAAGGTGCAGGAACGCTCCGCTGAAGTTAAGGCGATCGCTGATGGTAAGCAGGCTGAACTCAATGATGTTCAGCAGCGTCGCGATGCGCTGATCACTCAACTTGCTGATCGTCGTGGCACCACTGTTGATGAGGAACGTGCTCGTCAAGATCGCATTGAGGCGTCCCAGCTTCAGCGTCAAGAAGCTTCAGAGCGTGCTCGTGTTGAACGCCAGCAGGCGCACCTACACCAGGCTGAATCCGCACGTCAGGCTGAGGAAGCAGCTCGAAACGCAGACGCTGAGCGTGCTGCTCGCGATGACGAGGCCGCCCTGGCTGAAGCCGCTGCGAAGCGCGCTCGTGAAGAGGCTGCCGCCGCCAAGAAGTCTGAAGCCGAGATTCGTGCAGCAGAGCAGCGTGCCGCTGAAGAGGCTCGCAAGCAAGCTGCAGAGGCTGAGCGTCAACGTAAGGCTGCCGCGGAAGCTGAGCGCCAGCGCAAGGCTGCTGCTGAAGCTGAACGTCAACGTCAAGAAGCTGCCGCTGCAGCTGAGCGTCAGCGTCAGGAAGCCGCCGCGGCTGCTGCTGCATCGCGTGGTGCAAACGTGGTTGCTTTCGCTAAGGCCCGCGTTGGTACGCCCTACCTGTGGGGTGGAACTGGTGCAGGTGGATACGACTGCTCCGGTTTGGCGATGATGGCTTGGGCATCTCAAGGAGTTAGCCTGCCGCGTACTTCCAGCCAGCAGTACTGGGGAACCCAGCGCGTGTCGTTGAATGCGTTGCGTCCGGGTGACCTGGTCTTCTTTGGAACCGGTGGCTCTGCAAATGCGATCTACCACGTCGCGATCTACGCGGGTAACGGTCAGATCGTGGAAGCAACTGTTCCCGGTGACTACGTGCGCGTGAACCCGATGCGCTACTCCGACCTAGTGCCGTTTGGTGGACGTCCGTAATAGTCACGTCTAGTGTCGATTGGCAGGTTTGTAACAAACGGCAAATCGTGCACCGCGTGTTCGTAACCGCACGGTAAGTCCGACTTAGCCAAGGTCACTAGCAGACAGACACGAAAAAAGGAGCGGCTCCCGA
>DUQT01000242.1 GCA_012837655.1 Actinomyces sp.
AGTCCCTGACCGATCGTGAAGAATGCGCCACCCAGGCCGGCAAGTGCACCGCCCAGCAGGACGTTCCTCCAGCGGGTACGGTTCACGTTAATACCGACGGTGTCAGCAGCACGCGGGTGTTCACCACACGCGCGCATACGCAGACCCCAACGGGAGTTAAACACCATGAACTGCAGCACGATGACCGAGATGAACATGATGTAAACCAGGATCGACTGGTTGAACAGGATCGGGCCGATCACCGGAACATCCGCAAGGAACGGAATCTTCAGGTTCGGTAGGCGGTTGATCGAGTTCAGTTCTGCGGCGTTGAACTTCAACACCGTGGAGAACAGGAACGAGGTCAAACCAAGCACCAGCATGTTCAAAACCACACCCACAATAATGTGGTCCGTGCGGAAGTTAATCGTGAACAGTGCCAGCAGCGCGCCAACCAGAGCACCCGCAATCGGGGCGCCAATCAGGCCGACGTAGGCGTTTCCTGCAATCGATGCAACAACTGCGCCCATGAAAGCTCCGAATAGGAGCTGACCTTCAATTGCGATGTTGATAATGCCGGAGCGTTCGTTGACCACACCGGACAGTGCGCCGAACACCAGCGGTGTCGCGAACGCCAAAGCACCGGTCAGTAGTGAAACTGCGGGCAGGTGCGCTCCCTTTCCAGCAACTGTGGAAAGCAGGAACGAAATAACGAACGGGACGGCCACCGCTACCAGCAACCAACCGTTAATCGACTTGCGGCTAACGGCCAGGTACCAAACGTAAGCGGTTACGCCAACGGCAATCAGCGCCATTATCCAGGTCACTGGACCGGAAGGCACTGGCGTGGATGGAATTTCAAACCAGGAGGTCGCTCCCGCCCACGACACCATTGCAGTTCCCTTAGTGGTGAAAGCAATCAGCACCGTTAGAACTGCCATCACAGTGGTAGCGATCGGGTCGCGCCACTGCATCTTCAGCCGGATATCAGAGTCCGGCAATGCATCAGCTTTTACAGCTTCAGTACTCACTTGGACTCCTCCTTCTGAACCTTGTCTGCGGAAGCACGCTCTGCGGTCTTGCGCTTCTCGCGGTAGTACAGCACCGCTTCAGATGCAGCGATCAGCAAAACGATGACTGCCTGCGTCACCTGGACGATGTCGACCGGGATACCGGCCGCGGCCTGCATTGTCGAACCACCAGCTGCCAGCGCACCAAACAAGATGCCTGCCAGCACGGTTCCAAGCGGCCTGGACTTACCAAGTAGCGCAACCGTGATCGCGTCAAATCCGTAGGAGCCTGCAGTACCTGTAGTTAGGAAGCGTTCCGTTCCAAGTACTGGAGCGGTACCAGCCAAACCTGCCAGAGCACCGGAAATCACGAGCGTTAGGAAAATAACGCGCGGAACAGAAATACCGGCGGTACGAGCAGCGTTGGGGTTCGCGCCCGCGGCACGCAGTTCGAATCCGAAGGTGGAGCGTTCCAGTAGCCACCACACGAAGAAGGCAGCGAGGATCGCGATGATGAACGACAGGTCCAGACGGTAGTTGTTACCCAGCAGGTGCGGGTAGGCTGCCGTGTCCTGAACGTACATTGACTTACCCGCGGTGCCGTCACCCTTCATGAACTCCTTCTTTAGAGTCCATCCCAGGAACAGCAGCGCAATCGAGTTCAGCATGATCGTTACGATCACTTCGTTTGCGCCCGCCTTAGCCTTTAGCAGGCCGGGTATGCCTCCCCAAAGAGCGCCACCAATAATCGCGAACAGCATCGCGACGATCAGGTGGAGGACGATGGGCAGGTGTAGGTGAATACCAGCCAGAGTACCGACCAGGGCACCCATAATCAGCTGTCCCTGAACACCAATGTTGAACAGGCCCGCGCGGAACGAAACCGCGATTGCCAGACCAGCGATGATTAAGGGAACGGATCGCGTCAAGGTTTCAAACAGGGGTTTGATACCAGCTGCGAAAGTATTCGCCTCATAGTTGTAGATCGAGCCTCTAAACAGTGATGAGAAGAAGCTTTGGAAAGTTGCGCCAGCTTCTGCGAAGAAGTCCGACGGCCGGGCAA
Source organism: Actinomyces sp. (assembly GCA_012837655.1). Taxonomy (GTDB): domain Bacteria; phylum Actinomycetota; class Actinomycetes; order Actinomycetales; family Actinomycetaceae; genus Gleimia. Next base: position 2,053 of record DUQT01000242.1, read on the forward strand.
ACAGGTAACCGGCAGTCCGTTGCACATCCTGGTCAAACAGGACGACAATCAGCGCACCAATAATCAATGCAGCGGCAATAGCGCCCAGAATAATTCCAGAGTTAATGCTGAAAATACGCTGCAGAATGCGGTTACCAAGCGGCGGTTGCTCCGGTGTTTCCGTGTTCTTCTTTGGCTCTGGTTCCGGAGATTCCCTCCGGGCCGCTTCCTGCGGCGTTCCAGGGCCCTGAGGAGTCAACCCGTCCTCTGTGGGCTTGGGATTAGGTCCCTGAGTCATTAGTCAACCTCCTCAATTCTCAGTGTCTCGTCGGACGCCTGCTCCTGCGCTTCTTCAAGCGGTACTCCAGCCATCATTAGGCCGAGGACGGAGCGGGGCGTGCCCGCGGGGACAATGCCCACGATCTTGCCGCGATACATCACAGCAATTCGGTCAGCCAGAGCATCGACCTCGTCAAGCTCCGTTGAAATAACCAACACTGCAGTGTGGTTGTCACGTTCTTCAACGATGCGCTTGTAAACGAACTCGATGGATCCGACGTCGAGACCACGAGTGGGTTGGGAGGCAACTAGTGCTTCCAGTGGACGGGACAGCTCGCGAGCCAAAATCGCCTTCTGTGCGTTACCGCCTGAAAGGGTCGAAATTGGGTCGTGAATCGAAGTTACGCGAACGTCGAACGTGTCGCGCAGCTTCTCCGCGTGCTTTTCAATCACGTCGGGCTTCATGTTGATGCCCTTCGCAAATGGTTTTTGATCGTACTGATCAAGAATCATGTTTTCCGCGATTGTGAAAGACGCGATCATGCCGTCGGTGGAGCGGTCTTCCGGAACGAAGCCGAGGCCGTGGTTCTGCAGACGCTCCTTAATGGTGAACTTGGCCAGATCCTCACCGCTGATCTTCACTGAGCCCGAGTTGGGTTCAATGTTGCCCAGGATGGCTTCAGCAAGTTCGGTTTGGCCGTTACCCTGCACGCCTGCAACACAGACGATCTCGCCCTTGCGAACGTCTAGGCTCACGCGGTCAAGCAGGGTTTGTCCATCTTCTGAAACCACTGACAGGTCATTAACAGAAAGGCCAACTTCGCCCAGGTCGGGTTCGTCTTTTTCGACGTCCAAGCTGACGGGGCGGCCAACCATTTGGGATGCCAGTTCTTTTTCAGTGGATTCTGGTGATGCTTCGCCAACGACTTTTCCGCGGCGGATGACCGTGATCCGGTCTGCTACCGCGCGGACTTCGCGAAGCTTGTGAGTGATGAACACGATTGAGGTTCCAGCTTCTTTCAGCTGGACCATGATGTCCATCAACTCGTCGGTTTCTTGCGGTGTTAGCACGGCGGTGGGTTCGTCAAGAATCAGAACCTTCGCTTCGCGTGACAGCGCCTTAATGATTTCTACGCGCTGCTGAGCACCTACGGGAAGGTCCTCAACGATTGCACGTGGGTTGATGTCGAAGCCGAAGCGGGCAGAAAGCTCGTTAACGAGTTTGCCTGCTTTGGCTTTGTTGATAATGCCGAGAGGTCCGGTTGGCTCATAGCCGAGTGCTACTGACTCAGCTACAGAAAATACGGGGACCAACATGAAGTGCTGGTGAACCATGCCGATGCCTGCGGCAACGGCGTCACCAGGACCTCGGAAACGAACCGGCTTATCGTCGATGAGGATTTCCCCACCGTCGGGTTGGTAGAGGCCATAAAGTACGTTCATCAAGGTAGATTTACCCGCACCATTCTCACCGAGCAGGGCGTGGATTTCGCCCGGCTCGATTGTGAGATTGATGTTGTCGTTTGCAACCAGCGGGCCAAACACCTTGGTGATGCCTCGAAGTTCGAGTTTCACGAGTGTTTTCCTTAATACTGGGATTAAGGCATCTGAATACGCGGAAGATAGGCCCGGGTCTCCAAGGTCCCGGGCCTATCGAAATCGCTCTTCAGAGCCCTAATGTTACGGCTGGTTGGGAGTTTCGACGACAATCTCGCCAGAGATGATCTGTTCCTTGATCTTCTCGACGCCGTCCTTCAGTTCCTGCGGGACCTTGTCTTCAAAGTCGTGGAACGGAGCGATGGATACGCCACCGTTCTCCAGGTCTCCAACGTACTGTTCGGAGGTCCAGTCGCCGTCGACTACCAGCTTAATGGTGTCAAATACTGCTGCACCGATCTCCTTAACCACGGAGGTCAGGATGTACTGGCCGGACTCAGGCTGGGTCTCGTAGCCGTCAGCGTCAACCCAGACGACCATGACGCCCGGGTTCTCGGAAGCGGCAGCTAGCGTGCCTGCACCAACCGGACCAGCGACCGGCATGATGACGTCGACGCCCTGGTCGATCAGCTGGTTAGAGAACGTCTGGCCCTTAGCAACGTCGGAGAAGTCACCGGTTGCCATGCCGTCCTGAGCTTCCTTGCTCCAGCCGATCAGCTGAACGTCAGTGGAGTTCTCCTCGTTGTACTTCTTCATGCCGTCTTCGAAACCGTCAGAGAAGATCTGGGTACTCGGGAGAGCCATACCCAGGAAGCTTCCGATCTTTCCGGTCTCGGTCATACCTGCAGCAACGTAGCCTGCAAGGTAGCTTGCTTCAGCAGTGTTAAATACGAGTGCGCGGGCGTTTTCCGGCTGATCGTTGAAACCGGCGTCAACGAGAGCGAACTTAATGTCCGGGTTCTCCTTAGCCTTTGTTTCTAGCTGGTCAGCCATCTTGAAGCCAACGCCGATGATGATGTCGCAGCCATCGGAAATTAGTGCGTTCAGGTTCGGCTCAAAGTCGGCGTCCGAGTTTGATTCCGTCGTTGAGATTTCGACACCGAGTTCCTTTTCTGCACGCTGCAGTCCCTCATAGCCGGACTGGTTGAACGACTTGTCATCAAAGCCGCCCTCGTCCGAGACCATACAGGCCTTTACATCTACCGACTCTGCGGCTGTTTCATTAGTGTCGCCATTGCCGGAAGACGTATTTTCCTCCGGAGCGGAGCCGCATGCGCCCAGCATCAGTGCTGTGGCTGCTGCAAACGCGGCTACCTTAATCGAATTCTTCACAGTTCCTCCTGTGGGATGGTTACTAGTCAGATACGAGTCTCCCCCTAGAGGTTCGATTCGGGGTCCGCTCGCGTGCATAGAACAGTCTAACGAAAAGATTTACGAGTGTCGTTCTTTGAGCGGTTTTGTAATCGTCCAGTGACCTTTTCCATTTTTTCATGCCCGAGGGCGGGGCTTGGTGAAGGTTTTTGGACTGCTAGAACCAAATTTCACGCTGAACATATACGAAATTTGAAGTTTGACCGCCAGCCGCGCCCTCGAAAATTCCACGTTGAGACTATAAAGATTGCGCGCAACGACCAACCACGCCCGCGGAATTCTCGCGACGAAACCATAGAACTGGACGCGCGCATTAGAGGCAAGTGTTCGACGCCCTCAAGACTTCCACGTGAAAACAAAAAAGGTGGGTTCCAATATCGCGTGATATTGGAACCCACCCTCAGTTTTGCTGTGCCTAGGCGGCTAGCGAATCAGGTTTAGGTTGCAAAAGGACGAGATTACTCTTCGCCTTCTGCTGCCTCTTCCTCTTCGCCCTCTTCGCCTTCAGCTTCTTCGCCTTCAGCCTCGGCATCTTCGTCAGCTTCTTCAGGCTCCGGAATCTCTTCCGGAACGACGATGGAGGCCAGGACTTCTTCTTCGTCCAGCTGGTGGGTGACGCCCTCGGGCATCTGCAGAGCGGAAGCGTAAACAACGTCGCCTTCGTCGAGGCCCTCGATCGAAACTTCGAGGTGCTCCGGAATGTCGATTACAGGAGCTTCGACCAGAATCTCGAAGTGCTCCTGGTTGACGACGGTGCCCTGGACGGACTCGCCGGTAAGTACCAGTGGAACTTCAACCTCAACGGTTTCGTCACGGCGCACTGCGAACAGGTCCATGTGAAGAATGTCGCGACGAACCGGGTGACGCTGGATGTCCTTTACAAGAGCTAGCTGCTCCTTGCCGTCAAACGCGAGGTTTACTAGAGCGTTGACGTTGTCCTTAACAAGCAGGAATGCTTCGTGACCGGGTAGGTCTACGTGTACCGGGTCAATAGCGTCGGAGTAGACAACTGCCGGAACCAGACCGGCACGACGAGCGCGACGTGATGCTCCCTTGCCGAACTCGGTGCGGGCAGTCACTTCCATGCGCGTAATTTCAGCCATTTGATCCTCCTGGGATCTGTAGTAGTTACTCAACCCCGGGAAGGTGCGCGGTAGAAAAACGAAACGGCCCGTTGCAACGGGCCGCGTCGATTCAAGACCGAACGCCTAGTCGATAACGGCAACTTCAACTGCGAATCCGAAATATAACTCTCAGACTGCTAGTCTTGGTCGCCCTCGCCGAGGCAACTCGATCATATTAGCGCAATTAGGATGCGCCGTCGAATAGCGAGGTCACAGATCCATCGTCAAATACCTCACGAATTGCACGTGCAAGCAGTGGTGCGATGGAAAGGACCGTGAGCTTGTCGAAGCGCTTGGAAGGCACGATCGGCAGGGTGTCTGTTACGACGACTTCGCGAGCGCCGCATTCAGATAGGCGTGCGGTTGCCGGGTCAGATAGAACGCCGTGTGTTGCGACGACGATGACGTCCTTTGCGCCGGATGCCTTGAGAACCTTAACGGCCTCCGCAATCGTGCCGCCGGTGTCAATCAGGTCGTCGACCAGGACGCACTCGCGTCCTTCAACGTCACCAACAACGCGGTTTGCCACAGCTACGTTTGGACGGCTCGTGTCGCGCGTCTTGTGGATGAAGGCAAGGGGCGCGCCGCCCAGCTTGTTTGCCCACTTCTCTGCGACACGGATACGGCCGGCGTCGGGCGATACGACCGCCACGTTGGATAGGTCAACGCGGGTGCGTACATAGTCCACCAGGACGGGCATTGCCCACAGGTGGTCAACCGGACCATTGAAGAAGCCCTGCGCCTGGGCTGCGTGCAGGTCAACGGACATCAGCCGGTCAGCGCCAGCAGTCTTAAACAGGTCGGCCATCAGGCGCGCCGAGATCGGCTCACGCCCAAGGTGCTTCTTATCCTGGCGCGCATAGGGGTAGAAAGGTACGACGACAGTGATCCGCTTAGCTGATGCACGCTTGAGCGCATCAATCATGATCAGTTGTTCCATCACCCACTGGTTAATTGGATCCGTGTGGGACTGGATGACAAACGCGTCACAGCCGCGAACTGATTCATTGAAACGCACGTAGATTTCGCCGTTTGCGAAGTCGTATGCGGTGGTGGGTAGCAGATCAATGTTGAGCTCACGCCCAACATCTTGAGCGAGTTGCGGATGCGCACGACCCGACACCAAGATAAGTCGCTTTTCACCGGTGGTGATGATTCCAGTCAACTTTCTAACTCCTATTTATTGGGCCGACACTTCAGTAAAAGGTTTTAAGACCGTGCCGGGTTCAATGTCGGTATCGAATCCGAAACAGTGCGGTGCAACAACGCCCTCACCGACGTTCACGTTACGCAAAGTCGTATGAGGGCCAATTTGTGAGTAAGAATCGATCGAAGTAATACCTTCAAGCACGCATCCAGGCTCAATCGTGACGTCAGGTGCGATCTCTACGTCAACATCAATCCAGGTGGTTTCAGGGGCCACGATGGTGACACCTTCACGCATGTGCTCTTCGAGGATGCGGCGGTTCATTTCGTGACGAAGCTCTGACAGTTGCGCGCGGTCGTTGCACCCCTGCGCCTGCCAGGCGTCTTCAAGTACGAAAGCGCCGCAACGCTTACCCTTCTCAACTGCGATAGCGACCGTGTCGGTCAGGTAGACCTCGCCCTGGTCGTTATCGGTATCCAAACCTGACAGAGCTTCCTGCAAAAACTTTGCGTCGAACGCGTAGATGCCGGCATTAATTTCGTTCACAGCGCGCTGCTCATCAGTAGCGTCACGGTGTTCCACGATCGCGGTAACAGCCCCGTCCTCGCGAATAACACGCCCGTATCCGGTTGGGTCATCGACGATTGTGGTGACGACGGTGACGGCGTTGCCGGATTCCTCATGGACCTTGCCAAGTTCCGTAAGCGTCTCTCCGGAAAGTAGGGGGACGTCTGCGGAAGTTACGAGGACGGTGCCGGAGGCCTCCCCCGTTTCTTTAATGAGCTGTTCGAGTCCGCACTGGACTGCGCGTCCGGTTCCGGGGATCTCGTCTTGATCGGCAAGGATTGCATCCGGTGCGAAATCTTCCACCATTGCGGCTACGCGATCACGCTGGTGACGGATTACAACAACGATTGATTCAGCTTCCGCGTCCTCAGCCGCTACTATTGCGTGCCCCAAAAGAGGGCGACCGCACATGGGGTGCAGGACTTTCGGGGTTTTGGATTTCATTCGTGTACCCTGGCCGGCGGCCAGGACGATTACGGCGCTGGGACGATTCACGATCCTGTCTTTCCGGTCTGACTTGACCTCAAAACGTGCCTTATCACTTCGATCATAATGCCTAAATACACATTTTGGGAAAAGCCTGATGTGAACAAGATCTTAAAACAGCTAGAACGCGGGGTTAACAGCAGATGAAAAAAGTGCTCCCGCAAGAAAATCAAAGCGCTTCTGCAAGAAAAACAAAGTGCTCCCGTACCAAAACCAAAGCGCTTCTGCGAAAACCTCTACAGAAGCGCCAGTTGTTCCGCCCCTAGGATTCGAACCCAGATCTCAAGGCACCAAAAGCCTGCGTGCTGCCGTTACACCAGGGCGGAAGACCAAAAACATTGTGCCATACTTTAGCAAGGAGCACACACTCGCCCGAATTTCTGATCCAAACTTCATAAATTCGGCCGAGTTAGGGTCGAAAAATCTGATTTGGGACGTGATTCCATGGCATCTAAGCGCTCCCGCATGACGGGAATTGAACGGCGAGAACAGCTCATCGAAATTGGGCGTTCAGTCTTTGCTGAGAAGGGCTTTGACGGCGCAACCGTTGAGGAATTCGCTTCTAAAGCCGGAGTCACAAAACCCGTAGTTTATGAACACTTCGGCGGCAAAGAAGGGCTCTACGCGGTAGTTGTGGATCGCGAGGTCCGCAAGCTCGTATCCACCATTTCAGAGTCGCTAACATCAGCGGAACATCCACGCAGAATCGTGGAAAACACCGCCCTCGCGCTGCTTGATTACATTGATAACAACACGGACGGCTTTCGCGTCCTTGTGCGGGACACGCCCGTGGATCGATCGAAGGGGTACTACTCTTCAGTGATTGGTGAAGTGGCGTCCCAGGTTGAGCACCTCTTGGCCGCGAGCTTCAAAGAAGCCAAATTGGACCCGAAATCCGCACCCCTTTACGCGCAAATGCTGGTTGGACTGATCGCGCAGGTTGGACAGTGGTGGCTTGAAGAACGCTCCCCCGATAAGGAAATCGTCGCGTCACATGTTGTCAATCTCACCTGGTTGGGTCTGCGGAATCTAAACCCGAATCCAACACTTTTGCGTACTGAAGATAAGAAGAAATCGAAGGAAAAGCGGACGGACTAGCCAAAATCATCTCGATTTCAAGTATCTTTATATTGTGAGTGAAGTCAAAGAAACACCAGAGCACGGTACCGAAGATGAGGTCGACCGGATTGTCGCTGCTTGGCAGGAACAACGACCTGACCTTGATGTAACACCCATGCATGTGTTCTCGAGGATCACGCGCCTGTCGCGCCACCTAGACCTCGCGCGCCGCAACGCGTTCCTTTCACACGGCTTGGAGCCGTGGGAGTTTGACGTGCTGTCCTCACTGCGCCGTTCCGGATCCCCCTACGCTTTGACGCCGGGCGTTCTAATGAGCGAACTGCTAGTTTCGTCTGGAACGATGACAAACCGCATTGACCGCCTAGAAACAAAAGGCCTAGTCAAGCGATCCCCCTCCCCATCAGACCGGAGGGCGGTGCTCGTTTCTCTGACCCCAGAAGGAAGCCGTAAAGTAGACGCGGCGCTAAAGTCACTACTTGAAGATGAGCAGGCAGCTCTTGCGAGCTTAACGGACGACGAATGTGAAGAACTTGGCCGTCTCTTAAAGCCGCTGCTACTGCCGTTTGATAACTAACGCTGAAAATGTGATGTCTCACACCTGAAAGGATCTTCGTGGTAGCAAACGATTCGAGTCATCTTCCAAACGATGGCTCACAGACCCCAGAAGAAAACCTTGAACCAACGCCCACACAGCAGACTGGCCCTGTTGAAGGGGAAATCCCTGCTTCGGTAGCTAAGCACAGCAGGTTTGATGGCCCTCCGATTGCGATTGATATCCGTGGGCTTTCAAAGATTTTTGGCAACACCATCGCAGTTGGAAACGTGTCGCTAGCGATTCCGCACGGATCGTTCTTCGGCCTCGTCGGCCCTAACGGAGCCGGCAAGACGACCCTGCTGTCAATGGTCACGGGAATGCTGGTTCCAGACCAGGGCGTCGCCTACATCAACGGCGTTGACATTTGGGATGAGCCGCAACAGGCCAAGGCCATGCTCGGAGTGCTCCCCGACGGGGATCGCCTTTTTGATCGCATGTCCGGCACCGCCCTCGTGACATATGTAGGAATGCTGCACGGCCTGGATAAGGCAACGGCGGAACAACGTGCAAACGAACTTATGCACGCGTTGGGCCTACAGGACACCGGGTCAAAGATGGTTGCGGACTATTCGCAGGGTATGACGAAGAAGGTGGCGCTAGCGTGCGCGCTGGTGCACGCCCCGAAGATTTTGGTCCTGGATGAACCATTTGAATCCGTTGACCCGATTTCCGCGGCCGGTATCCGCGAACTACTGAACAGCTTCGTCGAAGCCGGCGGCACCGTGATCCTTTCTTCCCACGTCATGGATACGGTTGAAAAGCTCTGTGACCACGTGGCGGTGATGAATCACGGACAGGTGCTCGCGGCGGGAACTACCGCCCAGGTCGCAAACGGCATGAGCCTGGATGAGCGCTTCCGCCAGCTAATCGGCGGCGAAACGCACGCGGAGGGGTTGGATTGGCTAAGACAGTAATCGCCATCAAACTGCGGTCAATGTGGAATAACGCCACAAAACCGCTGTGGAAACTAATCCTAATAATCATCATGGCGCTCTATTTCGGAGTGCTCGCAGCCCTCGTCGCGTTCGGTGGTATCGCCACCGCCGCCTCCGGCGAAATCGACCTATTCAGCAAGGGCGCAATCCTTGGCAGCCTGGGCGTCACGATCGCGTGGATCGTATTTCCGCTTTTGGGGATGGGCCTTGAAGGCTCCCTACAACCGCGTTCTTTCGCCCCTTTCGTGGCTCCTTCGAAAAAATTGTCGAGGGCGCTGCTGGCCGCAACTCCGGTTGGGCCAGGTGGCCTAATGACCGTGCTCGCAATGCTGGTCGGGTCAATTGGCCTGATCGTTAGCGGCAAAATACTACTTGCACTCGTTTCGGTTGTACTGATTCCGGCGTCTGTTCTGGCCTACGCGCTCATGTCTCGAACGCTCACTTCGTATGTTTCTGCAAAGACAATGCGGACGCAGAAATCTCGAGATCTAACTCAGATAATCGTCACGATCGTGTTCTTGGTCGTCTTGTTCTCACTGTCTTTCGGCATCTCAGCTGCAGCCGAGTATGCGAACGGGAACTGGATTGACGCCACCCTAGCCCTCACTAAATGGACTCCGCTGGTCGGCGCATTCGCGATTCCATTCCTGATCCTCACTGGTGACGTGTTGCCCGCTATTTTGCAGGTGATCTACGCCGTCGCGATCGTACTCGTCCTCCTGAATATCTGGCACGCGATGGTTGTAAAGGCGATGATCGGCGTGAAAACTCCGATCACACCGCAGATCCAGCAGGCTCTGGATGATCGTCGCGCGGTTGTTGATCCAACCATCGTGCAGGATCGTGAGGGCGCTAAGGCTGCTTCGATAGACAAAGAGCTTCCCACCTTGAAGCTGTGGACCAAGCTTGGATTGAATGCTCCCACAGCTGCGATTGCCGCAAGGACTTTTCGCGATTGGCTCAAAGATTCACGACTAGTACCGACGACCGCCATCTCGCTACTGATGCCTGTTCTGGCGATTGTCGTGTCCCTGCTTGATCTGGAGTCGATGCAATACATGGGACTGATGTTCGTGTTCCTTGTTCCGCTGACTCTGGGCACGACTGTTGGAATGCTGATCTCTTACGATTCCACGGCACTGTCAACGCAAATCCTGGCAGGAGTATCAGGGCGCGCCGACCGGTTTGGACGATCAATTGGCTCCCAGCCAATGATGATAGTGGTCTCGATTGTTAACGGCGCAGTGCTAGCTTGGCTGGTTGATTTCAAGTACTCAGTATTCTTGGCAATCGCAGTGATCTATGCGCTGACGCTTATAGTAATGAGCATCATGGCTGCCATGACTGGATACCGCACCTTTGGCGTGCAGCCACCCGGAGTATCATCAATGTCCACGAAGGGAACCGCTAACCAGTTCCTGCTGTTCCTGGTCATGTTCTTGGTTCTCGCTCTGGCACCGATGCTATTTTCACCGATCTTGTTCGCTATCTATGCCGCGGGTGGAACAGCACTGGCAGACACTCTGATTGGGATTGCAGCTATCGTTTGGGCCGTTGCGATCCACATAGGACTACTGCTTTTGGGCGCTTTCCTGTATGAACGCAACCAAGCGCAGATACTCGCTCAAATCCGGAGCTGGCCGGGCCACTGATTGCTAGCGGCTGTTACTTGGCGGCCTCAGCGCGCTCGGCGGCGTCCAGCCACTGCAGTTCCAGCTCTTCGTGGACCTGACGCATGTCAGTGAGCTTCGCTGCGAGTTCAGCCATTTGCGCGACATCCTGCTCCGTTGGAGCAGCTGTTTGGGAAAGCTCCTCAAGCTCAGCCTCCAGATTTTCAATGTCTTGCGACATCCGATTCATTTGGCGTTCAACCCGCTGGGCTTCCTTTTGCGCATCTCGGAAAGCCTGCGCATCGGTCTGCTTGGTTTCCGCTCTTGCATCAGGTGTCGAGGTGCCAGCCCCGCCCTCGAACGCATCTTTCAATGCCTGACGACGCATGGAAAGGTACTGTTCGACGCCGCCGGGTAGCGCGCGCAACTTGCCGTCGCCGAGTAGGGCGAGCTGGTGGGTTGTGGTGCGCTCGAGTAGGTAACGGTCGTGAGAGACGACGATCAGTGTGCCAGGGAAGGTGTCAAGCAGGTCCTCCATTGCGGCAAGCGTGTCAGTGTCAAGGTCGTTGGTGGGCTCGTCGAGTAGGATCACGTTCGGCTCGCCCATGAGCAGGCGGATGAGCTGCAACCTTCTGCGTTCACCGCCCGAAATGTCGCGAACAGGCGTCCACGCGCGGTCACGCGTGAAGCCGATCCGCTCGACCAGCTGGGAGGCCGACACTTCTTTGCCATCGATGGTGATGGATTGTGCGATGTCCGCAACCGCTTCCACAACACGGCGATGCTCGACGGCATCAAGTTCGTGCGTGTCCTGCGAAAGCGTTGCCACCTTCACGGTCTTGCCGCGCTTGATGCGGCCAGAATCCGGTTCTAATGCGCCATTTAGGAGTCGCAACAGCGTGGTCTTGCCAGCGCCGTTCACGCCGACGATTCCGACGCGCTCTGCGGGAGCAAAGCGGTATGTCACGTCGTCGAAGATGACCTTCTTGTCGGGCCCTTCTCCGAATGCAAGCGATACGTCTTCAAGTTCCAGAACCTGTTTCCCAAGGCGCTGTGTCGCCATGCGAACCAGCTCAACGTCGTCGCGTGGTGGCGGTTCGTTGGCAATGAGTTCCTCGGCGGCCTCAATGCGGAATCGGGGCTTAGAGGTACGTGCGGGTGCTCCGCGGCGTAGCCACGCGAGTTCCTTTCGCAAAATGTTGTTTCGCTTCTGCGCTGCAACGGCGGCCTGGCGTGCGCGTTCCGCCCGTGCCAGAATGTATGCGGCGTAGGAGCCCTCGTACATTTCAATATGACCCGCGATCTGCGGCCGGTTTCCACCCGGATCGATGCCGGGAACGACTTCCCAAACGTGCGTACACACGGCGTCGAGGAACCAGCGATCGTGCGTAACCACAATCAGCGCGCCGTCCTGCTTTCCAGATCCGTCACGCGGCCCCATGCGCTCGTTTAGGTGGCGGGCCAGCCAATCCACGCCCTCGACGTCTAAATGGTTTGTAGGTTCGTCAAGAACGAGGACGTCTGTGGGATGCCCTTCGATGAGTCCTTCGGACAGGACTCGGGCCAGGTTGACGCGCCGACGTTGCCCGCCGGAGAGCTGGCTCACCGGGCTTTGCAGGTCGATGTCTGCTAGTAGTCCCGCGTGGATGTCGCGGATGGCGGGGTCGGAGGCCCACTCGTGGGCTTCGCGACCGGGGTGGATGACTTCTAAGACGCTTTGATCGGTGACGGGGTCGCGCTGGGAGAGGTGGGCGAAGGTGACTCCGTCGCGCACGATCATGCGACCGTCGTCAGGCTTGCGCTCCCCCGCGAGCATGTCTAGCAGCGTCGACTTACCAGCCCCGTTTGGGCCAAGCACGCCGACGCGGTCCCCGTCGACAACGGAGACTGAAATGTTGTCTAGAATCCTGCGCGACCCACCGATCGCCAGGAGGTCCTGCGTTCCAAATAAATGTGCCATCTTAGTTTTCAATCCGAGCCGGCTGCGACGGTCCCGACGTGGTGAACGCGTTCGCGATGCCCGGCTGGTTTTTCAAGTGTTTTGCTAACTCCTGTGCGTGTTCGTGACTGCGTGCAAGCACCGCCACGGTCGGTCCGGAACCGGACAGAATCGAGGCCAGCGCATCAGTTTTTTCAATCGCTTCCCACGCCTGGTTCAAGGTGGGATGCAACTCCCGGGCGGTCAGCTGCAGGTCATTTTCCAAGACCTGGCGCATAACACTGGCCCTTCCAAGAGCGGCCCGATCCTCGTGTCGAAGCTTGGTTGGCAGGGTTTCGCGGCCCCGCCCTCGAGAATCAAATTCCTTGAAAACTGCGGGCGTCGATAGGCCTTGCTGCATTGTGACCATGACCCAGTGGTGCGTGGGCGTGGCATCGTCGTCAAGGCGCGTCATGTGATCGCCGTATCCAAGGCCCAAACTGATGCCACCCTGCAGGCACGCGGGCACGTCCGCCCCCAAAGTTCGCCCGATTTCGTGCAGGGATTCATCGTCGAGGTCGAGACCGAGCGCCCGGTTCACGGCGACGAGGGTGGTGGCGGCGTCGGCGGACCCTCCGGCCATGCCTCCTGCGATTGGGATTCTTTTCGCTATTTCGATGTCGAGGACGTGGTCGGGTGCGAGGGTGTTGAGGCCGCGGCTCTTGGCTTCGTCGATTAGTGCGGCGGCGGCGCGCCAGGCTAGGTGGCGCGTCGGGTCAAGTTGCGCGAGCTCACTGAGTGCGCTCTCTGGTTCGCTACCAGTTTCCGGATGCACGGTGGTGACCACGATCGGGTAGTCGTGTGCCAGCACGTCAGTTCGGGCCTTGGGGCGAGTTTCGACAGTTGCGGTTTCGCGGATATTCAGCGTTTCAAAGATCGAGTACAGCGGATGGTAGTTGCGTTCATCCGGTTTACCGACCAGCAAAACCAGGTTGACTTTGCCCGGGGCGGAAGCAATGACTGTCACGGCTTCACCTGGCTTTCGGCTGCTCGCGTGAGGTCGATGAACTCCTCGATGCTTAGGGTCTCTCCGCGGCGGCTCGGGTCAATCCCGGCCTGGAGCAGGAGTGCTTCGGCTTGCTCGGCTCCCCCAGCCCACTTCTTTAAAGCGGCACGAAGCGTCTTGCGACGCTGCGCGAATGCTACGTCAACGACTTCAAACAGCAGTTGGCGACTGACGCCTGCAGTATCGGGGCCCTGTATCAGTGTTGTGTCAGAAGCTTGCCCGTCGGCGCCTTGGGCACCAGGGCCTGAGTTCGCGAGCGCTCGCCCGTCCGAATCTGACGTGGAGCTTGCATACCGCGTAATTCGCACGAGCGAAGAATCCACGTTCGGAACCGGCCAAAACACGTGTCGAGAGATTGCCCCCGCCAGACGTGCATCGCCGTACCAGGCGACCTTCACCGATGGGACGCCGTAGATTTTCGCGCCCGGTTTCGCGCTCATTCTTTGCGCGACCTCGGTTTGCACCATGACTAGAAGTTCGGTGATGGAGGGGAAGTTTTCCAAGACTCCCAGCACTAGAGGCACCGCAATGTTGTAGGGCAGGTTGGCAACAAGTTTCGTCGGGGCTTCCCACTGCTTTGTTGAATCATCCGCGAACTTGGCCTCATTCAGCCTGTCCACAGTGTTCACCTTCAAAGCGTCAGCCTGCAGTACGCGCAGAGGCGCCCCCGGAGCATGCCCTTGTACGGTTGCCGGCAGAGCGGTCGCCAAAACCGGATCAATCTCAACAGCCGTTACGCGAGCACCGCCCTCCAACAATCCCAACGTCAGTGATCCAAGGCCGGGACCGATTTCGAGGACGTGCTCGCCCTCGGAAATGTTCGCGGTGGCAACGATCTTGCGGACAGTGCCGGCGTCGTGAACGAAGTTCTGCCCAAGCGTCTTCGTGGGCTGGATTCTAAGCGCCGAGCAGATTTCTCGGACATTTGTCGGCGTCAACAGGTTCACTTCGTTCATGGGGCTATCTTACCGAGCGGCACGGACAACTCCGAAGCGAAAACGTCACGGCACAAAAATGACGGCCGCCGAAGCGACCGTCATTTTCAGGCTTTCAGTTCGAAACTGGATTACAGCAGTCCAAGAGCTGATGCGCATGCGGGCCACTGGCCCCAACCTGCGCGCTGCTGAAGGATCTGTGCGCGCTGGGTCTGCTCAGCTGCGGAAGCGTCGGACGGAAGTCCGCTACCGCCTACCGACTGCCAGGTCGAGAGCGAGAACTGGTAGAGGCCGTAGTAGCCATTACCGGTGTTCGTGGCCGGGTTTCCACCGGACTCACACTGGGCAAGAGCTGACCAGACACCCGCGGGAGCGGAACCAGTGCCAGCGCCCGGCTGCGGAGCCTGAGTTTCAGCCTGCGTGGGTTCGGGCTCAGCGGGGCGCTCCTTGGTGCCGTGCTCGACGATTTGGTCGACGGGCTCGGTGCGCTCCTGCTTAACCACACTGGAAACGAGGACCTCGTCTCCACGCTTCTGCTCGTACTTAACAGTCTTTTCAGACCCCTTCTTACCTTCTTGAACTACGCGAGATTCACCCTCGTACAGCTCATCAGTTTCGCGCTCGATGGTCTTGAAGTCGAGTTCCTTCTCCTCAGTCACAGTTCCGCGCTTCTGGCGGATCACGTTAACGACTGGGCCTTCAGCACCCGTCTCGAAGTAGACCTGATCGATCGGCGAAGGAGTTACCTTGGCCGCTTCCAAAATCTCAGTGATCGTTGCGTCCTTGGGGACGTCAACCGACTTGGACTTGCCATCTACGGACACCTGAACACTGCCAGCCCCACTAAGGACCGCGGGCAGTGCCGTGCGTTCAGCGGATCGGTTCGCAGCCACAACGACGTCACGACCAGAATCCGTGAGGACGTCCATGACTTCCTGTAGTGAACCAGCGGTAGACCAGATCTCCTGGTTTCCGTTATCTTCCTTGACCGTGTAGGCCTTGGCAGAAGTTACGGTGATGGTCTGACCATCCGCAACGGAAGTTGACTTGGCAGGGCTGACGAGATCATGTTCGCCAACCTCAATGCCAGCTTTGTCAAGAGCATTAGCGACGGTTCCACCCCAAACGGATACGGGCTTGGATACACCGTCGGCGTTCACAATAACGTTCGAGTGCGACGAGGCAACTGATACGCCTGCACCGACGACGAGTAGTAGCGCGGATGCGCCTGCAACTGCAGAGATCGTCTTGCGTGATGCGTTGGTTGCCCAACGTTGCGAAGAACTGTTGTGTTGCTTCAAGGGCTTTTCCTCTTGAGTAGATTTTCTAAACAGACACTACCGTAACCAGATTGTTACAGAAGAGTGAAGCGAATTAACGAAGTTCACACACCCAATGTTTGAGAGGTCACCACGCATCGGCTCAGTACTACCAGGTTCCATACACTTCGTTCGTGTTCTTCTCGAGGCGTTCGCAAGCCACGTCCTCGGAAACATTCCACATTTCGGCCATGAAACGAACCGTCAACGCCATCACGTAGGACGCGTTTGGCTGCCCGCGATACGGGACTGGCGTTAGATAAGGGGCGTCGGTTTCAACAAGGATTAATTCGGGTGGGAGGGCGTGGAACGCTTCCCTGAGTTCGTCGTTTGCCTTGAAGGTTAATGAACCTCCAAAGCTTGCGTACCAGCCGTTTTTGGCGCAGTGTTCTGCAAGTTCAACGCCCCCGGAGAAGCAGTGAAACACGATTGGCGTGTCCTTTTTATCTGCGCCGACGTCGTAGAGCACTTCCAGGCATTCGGCGTGAGCATCGCGATCGTGAATTTGGACAGGCAGGTCTCGCTTAAATCCCATTTGCAGGTGGGCGGCGAACGAATCCTGTGCCGCTTTCAGGCCGGAGTCCGCGGTGCGGAACATGTCCACGCCCGTCTCCCCCACCGCGACGACGGTTGGGTCGTCCAGGCGGCGGTCAACTTCCGCGAGCGCGTCCTCAAGCGGAATGTGGTGCTCCTTCTGGAACGTCTCCAAGCCGTCCGGGCCCTTATCCAAGATGCCGGCGTGTAGCGGCGCTTCATTGGGGTGTAGGGCGAGTGCCGAACGAACAGCAGGCGTGTTCTCCCCTGCAGCCTGGTATTCGCGCGCGATCTCAAGCGTTGGATCGAAATCAGGAAGAGCACATCCAACCGTGATGATGCGGTGAACTCCGACCTCGTCTGCACGGTGGAGCTGCTCTTCCAACGATAATTTCACGCCCTCCGCACGCGGAATCTCCCATTCACCAATGGGCAGGTGCGTGTGGTTATCCGTAACCGGTTTTGCAAGCGGCGCGGGCGTTTCGGGCCAGGGGCGGGGTTTTCTTTTACTCACGTTCCTACCCTATCGCGCAGTTTTTTCGATTTTCGAGGGCGGAGCTGCTTCGCCTTGACGGCTACGCTGCTTAGCCTTCGATGGCCTGTCTACGTCAATTTTCGAGGGCGGAGCTGCTTCGCCTTTGAGGGCGTCACTACTTAGTCGCCACGACGCCCGCCACTGGGAACAGCGAGTTGAACCGCCGCCCGGAATGCACCGTCCACCCGTGTTCTCTGAACATGGCGACGAACTCGCGCAGGTCCCAGGTCTCATGGTCTTTCCCGTTGACGACCTTGAGCCCGAGCTTTATTACCTCCGCCCGCTTCGTTCCCGTGACGAACGACGTCGCGATGAAGGAGCCGCCCGGCTTCAAAACGCGACTCGCCTCCGCAAGGATCCGCTCAGGATCCTGCACAACATGTAGCATGTTGGACGCGACAACCGCGTCAAATGACCCGTCCTCAAACGGAAGGTCGTGTGCGTCCGTCACTTCAAACGTCACGTTTTCGATGTCGACAGCCTTTCGGGCCTGTTTAATCATTTTCGAGGACGCGTCTGTAGCAATGAGTTCTCCACAAGCTGAAGCAATCCGCTCCGTGATATTTCCCGGACCGCATCCCAGCTCAAGCACCTTCATGGACGGGGAAACGAACGTGCGGATGAAAGTCTGCACGTGCGCATACCCCTGCCTATCCTGCGACACGAAAGGCTTATATACAGGGGCGACTACGTCCCAAATGCTCAACTTTCCTCCCCATCCACAGGGTCGTTGCGATCAGTTTCGGCTTCCTCCGTCGGTTCAGCGTCGCCGTCAGATTCACCGTCCAGCGGCTGTGCTTCGGCTCCCTCAGTCGATTCAGCGTCACCGTCAGATTCACCGTCCAGCGGCTGCGCTTCGGCTCCCTCAGTCGATTCAGCTGCGGCTGCAGCATGCGCTAGTTTTTCGGCCCGCCGAGCACGCCCTCGTCTTTCGGAAACGATCAGAAGCCACAGAAGGACCAGAGCGACAAGCGTCGTGATCACGCCCGCGATAATGCCGGCGGGGCGGAACTTCATCGAAATCGCGTTCTGGCCGGGCTCGACGGGAATCAGCATCAGCGAGTCACTAAACGGCTTCACTTCGACGGCCGCGCCGTTGACCTTTGCACTCCAGCCCGGATCCCAAATTGAAGTGACGAGGACGTAGCCGGGTTCGGTCGCGTTGACGTTCATCTCAAGGCTGCGCTTGCCCCGCTTCACGATCTCAACGTCTGTTGCTCGGGCGGTAGATATCGCTGTTTCAAATGCCTGCTCGTTGAGACGACCGACCTGCACGTTGACTGTGCCCGCCTTATCTGGCGGGGTCTTGAGTTGCGCACGGCCCACTTCGCCCTGCTCCAGGTAGCCCAAATCGATCAGGCCATCCTTGCGAGTGTTTGCGATGTAGCGTTCGTCAGAATCCACAGACTTGTAACCGTAAACGGTCTCTGGGTAGGTACTGCCCTGCCTGTACGCGAGGTAGTACTGACCATTTTCGTGAGCTACAACGCTCACGTCGATGCGGCCCGCTTCGTCCTTCTGGGGTGAGACGTGGACTTCCTGGCCAAGCTCGTTAACACCCCGTGTTTCCACAGTGCCAGAACTGGAACTAAAGTCTGGCTCGACGATGTCAAACAGACCATCTACACCAAACGCGGCGCGATACATTGCGCTCTGGTTTTCCAGGGCTCCGGCCTTTTCACTGTTCCAATCGGCTGCAGACGACTTCACGAAGAAAGCTTGCGGCAACGCATTGGGATTTTCGTAAACCTTTAGTTCGCTACCCTCGTAGTAGGTTTGATAGTCCACCGTCTTTGGACGATCTTTTTCGCGGTCCATCAGGTACTTCACGCCAAAGAAACTGTCCAACGGCTTGGTCGGATTAAGCGAGTAAGAGTTGATCCCGTTCGTGGACAATCCCAGATCGCGCATCATCTGCATCTGCTGCTTCGCAAACGTAGAGGTAAACACAGTCACGCCGTTATATCCGTACAGGAACGGGTCGTTGTACGTCTTGTAGCGGATGAACTCGGAGCGGACGTTCTCGCCCTCATTGTCTGACTCGATCTGTTTGAGTGCTTCGCGCACCTGCCTTGGGAACTCGCCCGCGGCGTAACCGTCGATGTCTCCAAACACCTGGCCGTCACGAACGTCTTCAATACCCAGGGCGGTAGAAACGAGGAACTCCAGGGAAACCACACCAATCAGCGCGACCGCAAGGACACGGGCACCCTGAACGCTACCGACCTTTGCGAAGAACGCGGGCTTGCGCTTGCCTCGCTTATGCGCGGCTGAGTGCCGTTCGGCGTTTTCAACTGTTGTCGCTGCGCTTTCGACGCCTTGCAGCTCTACCAATTCCCTATTAGCGCCCACGCGCACTGTTGCCCGATCTGATGCGCCGGCAACATCGTCACCCAGGGCAGCGGATTGTCCTGGTTTAGAACGCTTAACCAGCACAGTAACGAAGGCTGTGTAAATCACCATCAACAAGATGGTGATGAACATGGTGCGACCGCTGACCAGTTCACCATCCAGGCGGTTCAGCAACACGGCGAGGAAGCCGAGCCCAACCGCGGACTTGATTACGATCGTACCGCCGGTTTCTCGGTACGCCCGGAAAGCATCCGCAGCCATGACAACGAGCAGGAACACCACGACAAACGCAAAACGATGCGGTAGCTGGTTCGGGTAGTGCATCCCGTGCCAGAAGAAGTTCAAAGAGTTCACACTCAAGCTGAGGACAAGCACTGCCAGCAAAGCCGCGTTAGCCAGCTTCGCCCTCATAGATATTTTTCTGGCAAGAAAATAAACGGGAATGAACAGCAGGACAAGAACGCCCGCGTAAATATTTGGAAGGCCGCTTCGAACCGCCGGTTCGGTCGCATACATCATGCGGGCGGTCAGGTCGAGCGGCGAAAACGTGAACTTTAGTTCTTCCGGCCACGCATCCCCCGACGCGGAAGTCGTCTGCAACTTCAGATAAACGGGAAGGATGAGGACGGCGCTGAGTGCGGCACTTAGGGTCAATGCTCCTGCGAAAAGCACCAGCTTGGCCAGCTGATCCTTCCACCGCTTGAACGGAACGTTTTCCACAAGCAGGACTAGGAAGTACAGCGCAATGAACAGGGCCGCGAAGAACGCGACGTAATAGTTAACGAAAAGCGTCACGGCCAACGTGATTACGTAGGGCGCGATCCGTTCTTCGCGAACGAGCAGGAGTGCGGTGTAGGCCAGGATTGGCAGCAGGACGATGACGTCCAGCCACATGATGTTCCAGAAATATGCCAGCGTGAACGATGACAGCGCGTAGCCCATCGCGAACACGACCGACACCCACGGGGTGTGTGCGCGGCCGCGACGCAGGTAAAAGTAGCCGGTATAGCCCGCCAGGCCAGTCTTTAAGACCACCGAGAACAGGACAAAGTTGGAAAGTTGCGACTCTGGGAATAGGACTATCAGCAGG
>DUQT01000243.1 GCA_012837655.1 Actinomyces sp.
AAGCGCCTCCTTTCTTTGCTCGACGAGGCCGCTGCGGCCACTCCCCTGCCCCCGAACCTGTACGGCCGGTGGGAAGCCGCATTGGATGACGTGAGCTTGCTCCGTTTCCAAACTGTTCCTGTGCACGGTGACTTGGGGCCGGATTCATTTATTTGTTCTGGCGGCGTAGTTTCGGCAATGTCAGCTTTCGCGTCTGCCCACATGGGCGACCCGGCGGAAGATTTGGCGTGGATAATGACGTGTCCAGTTGAAGGTGTTCGTGATTCTTTCTTGGACTCCTATCGATCTTCGAGGACGGGGCTGGAGGATCTGCATTTAGTTTCGCGTGCTCAACTGTGGTCGGAACTCGCTATTTTGCGTTGGCTGCTGCACGGTGTTCGCAACGAGGATGATGAGATCATCCAGGATGCGAAGTCGATGCTCGCGGACCTGAGTGACGCCGTCGGCGAGGAGCCGCTCATGCCTTCGCACACCCTGTCTGAACAAGAGGTTGAGTTCGACAATCTTGACGAGGTTGGTCAAGTCATCCCTCCTGCAGAAGAAATTGACCCGAACGCGCCGACGGTCAACCTCTCAGAGATCTTGTACTCCGAGGAAGACGACTGGCGGTAGTATCCGTGTCCGACCGGCGCCCCTCTTACACGGTATGACGTATCGGCGACTTGATGTGTCAACGGTATGACGCGTGGGCGATCGAATCCTGCCCGTGTGCCTTCTAGTCGCTGGGTTGGATCAGTTTGATGACTCGCTTCCAGTCGCGTTCAAAGTCGTAGTCGTCCAGTAGCTCTCTTAGGTCATCAAGTCTGACTCTGCGCTGGTCAGGTTCTGTGTCTGCACCCCCTAGGAAGACGAGTTCTGCTTCGACTTCTTCTACCGGCAGGTTATGAGCTTGCGCGAATGCCCTGCGGTAAACCTCCAGTTGCGTGGCGTAACCGGGCAGGTACTTGTTCTGGAACTTCTTCGTAGGTGGAGCCCCTGTCTTCCAGTCAACTATCAACCAGCGCCCGTCTTCGTGGAAAATTGCGTCGTATCTGCCGCGAATTGTCATGCCGTCAGCCGAGTACGCGAACGCTTCTTCAACGCCGTGCACGTTCTTTGGATGGTCACCAAAAATCTGGCGAGCACGATCCTGCATGGTTTCCAACTTGGCCTGCTCTGCCGGCGAAAGTGCGATCACATCCACCGGGTCAGAGGATTCCCCGAGGACGTCGCTGGGCACCTGCGTTTCCGGTTCCAACGCTGGATCAAACGTGGCAGCTGTTGCACACCACTGTTCAGCCCACCTGTGAAACACAGAGCCGATGTGGGTTGCGGCGCTGGGCTCTTGCGGGAGCGGTCTGCGAATTGAATGAGCAAAGTCTTCTGGCGAGCTCAATAGACGCTCAACTTGCGTTGCCGAGAGTCGATCCAGTTCAACCACGATTTCGGGCGATTGCGGCTGCTTTTGGCGAACTATTGCGTCCTTGACGTGTTCCAGTAATAGTGCTTGCTCTGCTACATCGCGGGTTGAAAGGTCCCTCTTCACATCGGCAAATGCTTGTTCAAGGTAGTCAAGAACGGCCGAGTCCATCTCCTCTGCCTTCTCATCTTGGCCGCTCGACTGATCGTCTATCCCCTTGGAGTCCGCCTTGTATTTGCGGATCTGCTCTATTTGCTCTGTCACCCATTGGGCGGTCTCGGTGATTTTCTTGCGCGAGAATGCTGGCTGTTTGGGGAACACCAGGTCGTCTTGAACGCTGTGCTCAGAAGGTTCGGCTTGGTCCCGGCTTTCAATCACCGGGGTTGGCGGTTGTGGATAGCCGTCAATCGTAACTTCCTCAACGGTGACGGGCTGAGCTAAAGGTTCCCCGTTAGGACCTTTACCTTGAATCATCTGTTTTAGGTAGCGCGATGGGACTAGGGCGCTGGTTTCGCGGAACCATGAGCCAGACAGTACAAGCTCGTTTGACGCCCTGGTCCAAGCAACGTAAGCGAGGCGGCGCGCTTCCTTCAGTTCGTGCAGTGCAAGTTTGAGCCTGTATTCCTCGTAGATTTCTTCGGTCTCAACGACATCTAGGCCATCTAGTGACCCCAGCTCAGGCAGGATCATCTCCCCGTTGAGTTCCCGGTCGGAGCGCATGTCGTAGGGCAGCTCGCCAAGGGAGGACATCCATCCGCCTGACGGCGCGATTCCTGGAATCGCCCCACTTAGGGTTTCACCGTCATCTGCAGAGTTCCGTCTAGACCCAACTCCGGGGAAGTCATTCTCATTCAGCCCTACGACTACAACCTTGTCCCACTCCAAGCCTTTGGCTTGATGAATGGTCATGATCTTTACAGTGTCATCATCCAGTTCGGCAACGGGAACTTCGTAGCGTTCGTCTGCTTCAACGGTCATGTCAACCCAGTCGAGGAAGCTCTTCACAGAAGCGTAAGCGGTCTCGCCCTCGAAATTTGCGGCCATTTCAATGAAGGCGTCGATAGCGACTTCACCCTGGTTGTCTAACGGGTCGGATTGGATGTCGATATCCAGGTCAAACGCTGTGACTACCCGCGAAATTACCTGTGGTATTCCAACGTCAAAGTGTTCGCGCACAAAGTTCAGGCGGCGTCCCAGTTGCATGATCCGCGACCGCGCAACCGCGGAAAAGCCCGGCTGGTTTCGTTTTCTGCTCCATCCCACCTCGGGCGGGTTTAGGACGGCATCTAGTAGGAATTCGACGCGCAGATTCTGTTCTGCAGACTTCTGCGGACCGGCATCTGTGCGTTCTTGTTTGGCCTCTAATCTCTGCTCTGAAGCCGGCTTATCTGAACCAGTTTCCGCTCCATCTTGTAGGGGGGCTGCTTCAGTGATTTGGACGCGCTTCTTGCCGAGTTCTCGCGCCCAGTCCCACAGGATTGCGATGTCATTGGCTGAAAGATCCAGGTTTGAAATCAGCCGCATCACAGATGGGCCGTGGTCAGGATCGACGAGGGCGCGCATGACTGCCCGTATATCTGTGATCGTCGGCTGGGTGACTAGCCCTCCGATACCAACTATGTAGGGGCTGATGCCGTAGTTCCGCAGTGCTCTATCTAGTGGTACGAAGTGTTTGCGTTTGCGAGCCAAAATGGCGACTGTTGGAGGTCCAATCTTTGGGTCAACATTCGTTTTCCAGTTATGGATCAATCGAGCTACGAGGTCGAACTCTTCATCTTCAGTTGACGCATACAGGTATTTGACTACTCCGGCCGCGTGCTTCGGGTTTGCGCGAAGTTCCTGGATTTCAATCTCGGAAGTAGCGCTGGTCCGCACGTCGCCAAAGATCTCGTTGCGAGCAGATTCCTCTTCGGAGTCTGCTTGAGCGACAACGTTTGCGGCCTCCAGGATGCTGGGCCAGTTTCGCCACGCGTCTCTAAGCTGTAGCACCTGGCTTTCTGACCGCGTTGAAAAGTGCGGTAGGAACATTGCAAGTGAGGCTGCTGATGCGCCCCTCCAGCCGTAGATGGCCTGGTTGGGGTCTCCAACGGCCGTCACAGCTGTGTCGTGGAAAAGCTTTGAGAACAGTTCCAGTTGACCTACTGACGTGTCTTGAAACTCATCTAGCAGGATGGCTTGATACTGGCTACGAATGTCGTCAACTACGTGCGGGTTGGACTCTAGGATTTTTCGGGCGAGGGACAGCTGGTCGGTAAAGTCCAGCAGATTATTGGCGCGCTTGTACTCCTGATATTGCTGCACGAGTGGGACGAGTTTCGCCTTATCTTCCATGCGCTTACCAAAGGTTTGGACATTGCCTTTGTGCTTTGAACGCGTCCTGCCTGTGCTTCCAACGCCCGGCTGAGGGTCGGCAATGACGTCTGCGATGTGCTTCCACTCCCGCTGGGCGGTGTGGATGGACACTCCGTGATCGGTCATGTCTGCGCTGAGTTTCAGGATGGCTTCACGAATGCTCGACGCCGCATTGTCTGGC
>DUQT01000244.1 GCA_012837655.1 Actinomyces sp.
ATGGATCAGCGTTGCGGACTCATGCCAGCGCGAATTACTTATCGGTGTCTCCAGGCTCGCCGTTTTGAGGGGCGCTATCGCCCTGCGGCGTATTTTCAGAAGCCTGCTGATCGGACTGCACCGGCTGCTGCGCAGGGTGTTGATCCGGACCTTCCGGAGCCTGGCGGTCACCTGCGTTCTGACCAAACTGCTGCGTCGACGCCTGGCGGTCACCTGCGTTCTGACCAAACTGCTGCGCCGGCGGCTGTACGTTCTGCGGTGCTTGTGCGCCCTGGCCGTGCTGCTCTGATTGCTGCATGGCTCTATGCTGTGCTTCCCTCTCTTCGGGAGTTAGGCGAACGCCGTAGCGTGGTTGCTCATGCGGGCGCGAGCCAAACGGGCTCGGCTTCGACAAATCTTCCTGCACGGGCCGAGCCGGAGGAAGCGTCAGGTTGCCCGGACTGTTCCGCAACACCTTCTGAAACTCTTGCACGTTAGCCGTTGCGAGTACCGCGTAGCGGCTCGCAACCACCTGGGTGGCAGACGTGAAGTCTCGCTCGCCCCGACGCATTGCGTACGGAACGACGTTCAAGATGATTCCGAAAATAGCACCCATAACCAGGCCGACCAGGACGACGAGTAGCGCGTCGTTCGCGGTCCACAGTGCGAAGAGGACACCCATGAACAAGCCAAACCACAGGCCAGACAGCGCACCAGTCCAAATGACCTTGCCCCACGTGAGGCGACCAGTAATACGTTCAACCAATCGAAGATCGGTCCCAACAATGGTCAGGACTCGAACGTTGTACTGCTCATCTGACAAGTGATCCACCGCGTGCTGTGCTTCAGCGTAAGTCTTGTATGAAGCAACCTCGGTGCCCTCAGGGGGCGATGGGACGCGTGTGTAAGAAAGTGAACTTTGAAAACTCATACCTATACTCTCGCAGACAATTCGAAGCTCTTCCTAGACGTTGGCTGAGTTTTATCTGAGAGCGCAAATGATTCCACCTGAAGCGCCGTCAGCCACGCCCTCGTGAAAAAATGTCTAGCGGAAAAGGCGACCAAAGGGGATTTTATGGGCGGAATGTGACGGATATTTACCGTCCCCGATCCGGAAGTTTATTTATTTTCTCGATACGCTTAGGGCGTGGCTTCAGTAACAGAAAATCTTCGCACTCGCGGCACGCGCGTTTTTGTCGGCAAACTTGCCGGCACAGGAGTTTTCGATCCCATCGGCGATCAGGTGGGACGCGTTTATGATGTTATTTCCATTATTCGTGTGACGGGCGCTCCGCAGGTGGTGGGCCTAGTCGTTGAGGTAACGAATAGGCGTCGCGTCTTCGTCCCGATCTCCAGAGTCACCACCATCAAACCGGGTGCCGTAATCACAACCGGCCTGTTAAATATGCGCCGTTTCAACCAGCGTGACGCCGAAACGCTGATAGTTTCGCAGCTTTTCGACCGCGTAGTCCGTATGCGCGACGGCTCCGGCGAGGTCCGCATTAAGGACGTCGCGATGGAACAGCGCCTCCCCCGCGAATGGCGCATCGCCGAACTTTACGTCGAGCGAGTCACCAAATCCACCTTCGGCTTCAAACGTGCGGGAGAAACCCTGCTTGTCAGTACCTCCGAAGTTTCCGGCCTCGCATCCCAAATCGGCACGCAGGACGCAACCAGTCTGATCGCGACCACCCACGACATGAAGGCAGCCGACCTCGCCGACATTCTTCGCGACCTTCCAAATGAAAGAATGCACGAGGTCGCCTCTCAGCTCGCCGATGAGCGATTGGCAGACGTCTTGGAGGAACTTCCCGATGATTATTCGGTCTCCATTTTGTCTGACCTACAGGCGAAGCGAGCGGCAGATGTCTTGGACGTTATGCAGCCTGACGACGCGGCGGACCTCATGGCGCAGCTTGCGCCGAAGAAGGCCCAGAACCTGTTGAACCTGATGGAGCCGGAAGAAGCTGAAGACGTTCGCCGACTCATGATTTACGAGGACAACACGGCCGGCGGTCTTATGACCACCGAACCTGTGATCCTGCCTCCGGACGCGACTGTGGCGCAGTTGCTGGCAAATGTTCGAAACGAAGATATTCCTCCGGCTTTGGCCGCCCTGGCGATTGTTACGAGGCCGCCGCTGGAAACTCCGACTGGCAAGTTCATTGGCGTCATCCACATTCAGCAGGCGCTGCGCGAACCTCCGCAGACGCTACTGGGCACTATCGTTGATACCGACATTGAGGCGGCGCATCCGGAAGACAGCATCTCGTCGCTGACTAGAACGCTCGCAATGTATAACCTGACAGCGGTTCCGATTGTGGACGACCTCGGCCACGTCCTCGGCGCTGTATCTGTTGACGACGTTCTCGACAACCTTCTTCCCGAAGACTGGCGTGACCAGGACGCTGAGATCACAGAAGCTGAAATGGAGGGCCGCATTAATGGCTGAACGCCTAGACACTCCAATGACCAGGCGCCATCGACTGCCGCGCATCAACCTGCAG
The DNA here is from genome assembly GCA_012837655.1 of Actinomyces sp. Taxonomy (GTDB): domain Bacteria; phylum Actinomycetota; class Actinomycetes; order Actinomycetales; family Actinomycetaceae; genus Gleimia. Next base: position 2,487 of record DUQT01000244.1, read on the forward strand.
TCCGAGGGCGTTGGGCGTGTAGCTGAGGCAATCGCCCGGTTTTCTGGCACTCCCCAGTTCCTGATTTACCTGACGATCTTCGTGTTCGCGTGGCTGGGCTGGAATACTTTCGCGCCGGAAACATTACAGTTCGATAAGGCGGAGCTCGGCTTCACCGCGCTCACGCTGATGTTGTCCCTGCAGGCGTCGTATGCTGCTCCGCTGATCCTGTTGGCGCAGAACCGTCAGGACGACCGCGACCGCGTTATGGCCGAGCAGGATCGCCGCCGAGCCGAACGCAACCTCGCTGACACCGAGTACCTCACCCGCGAAATTGCAGGCCTCCGCCAAGCCATGGGTGACGTCGCAACTCGTGACTTCGTTCGTTCAGAAATGCGCGACCTGCTAGAAGAACTCGTCGAACTTGAGCGCGAAAAAGTCCACCAAGAAAACAATTCCGAGGACGAGGCTGAGCCCCACACTCAAGACTCCTAGGCGCCTTTGAGCGCACTTCATTGCCCCTCAGGAGCACTTCCGAACGGTCTACGTCCAGCGCCGGTGGCGTCGCCCTATTTGGAAACACCGCAACGCATGAAATTATTTTGTTGCCGCATCAGCGTCCGTGAAACTATTTAGCGCTTCAACCACAACGTTTGCGAAGATTTCCGCCCCATCCGGCAGCGGATGCACGTAGTCGCCGGCCAAGAGTTCGGGATGCTCGCTAATCGCCGCGTTCCAGTCAGCCACCCGAACCTGGTCCTTATGCTTTGCCGCAAAGTCACGAATCAGATCGTTCGCGGGCGGAACCCAGTGCGTTCGTGCAGGACCAAATCCAGTCACGAGGACGAGCCTGCGATTGTGACCAATAGCTTCTAGGATCTGGTCCAGGTGCTCGGGCTCCACGGGGGCATTAGTCGCCAGCGCAACCACAACGTAGGGCCGCAAAGACCCGTCTTTCGCGGCGGCTTGAACAATCTGAACGCCCTCCTCAGCCGGTCGAGAGATCTCAGCGTTAATAGAGACGTTAGGCAACTTTTCCTCAAGCCCCTCCGCTGCTGCGACCGTTACCGAATCCCCGATGATGCTGACGTTCTCACATGTTGGTTCAGGCAGTTCGCCAGGCTCAACCTTTTGCTCACCTGGATCAGCACTGCCAGCACCGCCCTCGTCAATGGAATTGGACTGCAGGGATTTTTGGCCGCGTTCAACGGCAATCTGTGCACTGGTTTTGTCGGGCGCGGATAGGAGGAATCCGAGAACGGTGCCGACAATCAGTACGGCAATCAGGCCGGGTGCCATGATGCGGCGGTAGTTTTTCCACTCCGGTTCTTTAGGCATCGGCTTCGAAGGATCGACAAGGTCCCACGATGGTCCAAGCCAGCGCTTGATAGTTGCGCCGATGCCGTCTTGGCGCATCGGATTTTCTACAAAAGTGAAAGAAAGTGTTGCGGCGACAACCGACAGGCCAATCACGATGATCGCAACGACCCAGATCGACAGGCTGGGCAGCATTTTGATGGTGATAACCCAGATCGGCCAGTGCCACAGGTAGATGCCGTAGGAGCGCTCACCGAGCCACACCAGCACGCGCGATTCTAAAATGTTCGCAAGCAGTTGGCCGGGACCGGGGCGCTCATCGACTTCGGGAAGGAATCCTTGAATCAGACCCATCGTGGCGAACACTGCAAGCAGCGTCCCCCACGGATATGTCCACCGCGCGTCGTCGGGGATGACGAACCACAGGGCGATGACTGCCGCGAGCGATACCCACGCCCCAAACCCGCGAATGAGTACCCACTTTTCGGAAAGCTTTCGATCCGGCAGACCCAGCGGATCCCATGCCACCAGAGCGAGGACCGCCCCTAGCATGAGCCCAAATGCGTGGGAATCCGTGCCCTGATACGCGCGGGTGAAATCTTCCGCCCCGCGCACAAGCCACGCCATCCAACCCGCGGACGTGACCGCCAGTGCAGCCGGCAGGATCCACCTAAATTTTTTCCGAACGTAAACAAGTCCGAGGACGATGATGGGCCAAACCAGGTAGAACTGTTGCTCTACCGCTAGGGACCACACGTTGGTCCACAGGTGCGGGTTGGCGTTGTCGAAGTAGGACGCTCCGCGCAAAATCTCGACCCAGTTATAGGAGAAGGTGACTACTCCGACGAACTGGGGCAGGATCCCGGCCAGCAGGTCTTGGCTGAGTAGCCCCGCAATTATCAGCGTTATGACAGCCATGAGCGCGACTGCTGGAAGCAGGCGTCGGATGCGGCGAAGCCAGAAGGACGCCAGGTTGATGCCGCCAGATTTTGCGTGCTCGCGAACGAGTAGCGCGGTGATCAGGAATCCAGAGAGAACGAAGAAAACGTCGACGCCGAGGAATCCACCGATCATGGTGTGCGGGATCAGGTGATAGGCAAGAACTGCCGCTGCGGCTAGTGCGCGCAGACCATCGAGGCCGCGCATGCGTCGCGTCGGGGTCCTAGCCTCCGGCCTCTTGGGAGCGACTACTGCACTGACTTGGTGTGGATCCGAAGAACGCGAGGGGCGCTCAGATGTGCGCTTGGTCCGCGGTTTCTTGGACGGCGTGCTCACGGGAGGCCTGAATCGTTGATTTCTTGCGGATTTATCCACTGTTTGCGCCCCCTACCTGCTCACCATTACACCATTAATTACACGATAGTGATTTAGAGCCTACTCTCGGTTCGGCCAAGTTCAACGCGACAGTCTAGGATGGGCCTTATGAGTATGGTCACCGAAGAACAAGTACGTGAAGCGCTCAACGACGTTATGGACCCTGAGATTAGGCGTCCTATTACTGAACTCAACATGGTCGACGCCGTCAAGATTGACGGAGGCAACGTAGAGGTAACGATCCTGCTTACCACTGCCGGCTGCCCGCTTAAGACCACCATTACGGAAGATGTTGAGGCCACCGTCAGCAAACTTGACGGTGTTGAATCAGTTTCTGTCGTCATGGGCGTTATGAATGATGAACAGAAGAAGGCTCTTAGAGAACAGCTGAACGGCGGCGTGCAAGAACGTGATATTCCGTTTGCACAGCCTGATTCGCTAACCCGCGTCATTGCCGTGACTTCCGGCAAGGGCGGTGTTGGCAAGTCCTCCATGACCGCTAACCTTGCGGCGGCTCTGGCTAAGCAGGGACTGAAGGTCGGCCTCGTTGACGCTGATATTTACGGTTTCTCCATCCCGCGCATGATGGGTGTTGAGCACGAACCGCAGGTCATTGACGGCATGATTATTCCGCCGGTCGCCCATGACGTGAAGGTCATGTCAATAGGCATGTTCGTACCCGATGGGCAGGCCGTTGTTTGGCGTGGCCCGATGCTGCACCGCGCGATCCAGCAGTTCTTGGCAGACGTGTTCTGGGGCGACCTTGACGTCCTCCTGCTCGACCTGCCGCCGGGAACTGGTGACGTTGCGATCTCGATTCCGCAGCTCATTCCAAGCGCTGAAATCCTGGTTGTGACCACACCTCAGATCGCAGCTGCTGAAGTTGCGGAGCGTGCCGGTTCGATCTCTGGCCAAACCCGCCAGCGCGTAATCGGCGTCGTGGAGAACATGTCCTACCTACCGCAGCCTGACGGCACGCAGCTGAACCTGTTCGGTGAAGGTGGCGGCGCAACAGTTGCCGCTCGCCTGTCCAGCGCGCTTGGCTACGAAGTTCCCCTCCTCGCACAGGTCCCGCTTGACGTTGATCTGCGCGAAGGTGGCGACCAGGGCTCTCCGGTAGTCCTCACGGACTCCCCCGCCTCCGAGGTTCTAAACGAACTGGCCAAGAAACTCGGTCACCGCGCTCGCGGCCTTGCCGGCCGCCAGTTGGGCGTCACCCCGAAGTAGACGGATGGAACTTGCCCCGAAGTAGACGGGTGGAACTTGACCCGAAGTAGACGGGTGGAACTTGACCCGAAGTTAACGGTCATCTCAAGAGCTGTAGCTTCAAGGAATAGTCCGCAAAATCAGCAATAGATTTCGCAAAGAAAAGAAGGGCCGTTGCTAGTTTGAC
>DUQT01000245.1 GCA_012837655.1 Actinomyces sp.
CAGTCATTGCGGACTACGCGATCCCCGTTAGCAAACTACAGCTGGTCGAATAGGGGACAGCCATGGCAATAGGGATGCAAAACAGCGGGACGGGGACAGTAGTCCGTCCTCCCAAAAGGCAACGCGCCATCAAAGTCACCAGGGTCGGCGAAGCCACCAAGGCGACCAAAGGTAGCAGAACCACAACATTCGCCAAAGCTAACGGAGTCGCCAAAGTCAGAGAAGCAAAAACAAGCCACACCAACGACTCGGAGTCCGGCCGTATAAGCCTGCTAATACTGGGCCTCGCCTTGCTCGTGGTCGCGCTGGTGCTCGCATCCGCCGCAGCGACCACCGTCCACGTGCAGCGCAGGCAGTTGTTGACGTGTGCGGACGCGGTTTCCCTGTCAGTCGCGGGTGTGGCGTCGGCGTCGGACTACTACGAGGGCCAGGCCGACCCAATATTGCAGTCCGATCTGAACAGGCAGGCACGCACAGTGTTCAACCAGCTCCAAGCCACCACCTGTGACGTCGGAACCAGCAGAAACATTACGGATGTGGCAGTTAGGAACAACGCAGTTGAAATCCGAATGGCGATGACGCCGGAGCTTCCAGTCTTTGGGAAAGTGCTCGATTTCATTAACCAACCGCTAACAATCAGCGTTGCCTCCCTAGCGAAAATGCACTAATCCCCTAAAGTGGAAGGCGTGAATACTGAATTCCCCGAGGAAATAGCCGCCCTACGCGAAACTTTTGCCAACATTGTGGCAGTTACGCACCCAGACGAGTTGCGTGACCAGATCGCAAAGCTGTCCAAAGAGGCCGCTGCGCCCGATCTGTGGGACGACCCTGACAATGCGCAGAAGGTGACCTCCGAGCTCTCTCACGTGCAGTCAGAGTTGAAGCGCGTAGCGAGGATGGGGGATCGCATCGACGACCTCGAAGCCACTGTGGAACTGGCTGAAGAAGAGGAAGACGACCGCGAAATGCTTCTGGAAGAGGCGCAGAACCAACTTGAGAAAATCAAGGAGGACCTGGCCGATCTGGAAATCAAGACGCTCCTTTCTGGCGACTACGACGAACGCGCAGCCGTAATCACCATCCGAGCGGGCGCGGGTGGCGTTGACGCCGCCGACTTTGCCGAAATGCTAATGCGCATGTACCTGCGCTGGGCCGAAAGAAACGGCTATCCCACGAAGGTGATGGACACTTCTTACGCGGAAGAGGCCGGGCTGAAATCTGCAACGTTTGAGGTCAACGCTCCCTACGCTTACGGTACTTTGTCCGTCGAGGCCGGTACTCACCGACTGGTCCGCATTAGCCCGTTCGATAACCAGGGACGCCGCCAAACTTCGTTTGCCGCTGTTGAGGTCATTCCCCTCATTGAGACGACTGACCATATCGATATTCCGGATTCTGACCTCAAGGTCGATGTGTTCAGGTCATCGGGTCCAGGTGGGCAGTCGGTTAACACTACGGACTCCGCGGTCCGCATGACGCACATCCCCACGGGCATCGTGGTGTCTATGCAGAACGAGAAGTCGCAGATTCAAAACCGCGCGGCCGCCCTGCGAGTGTTGCAATCACGACTACTTCAGCTACGCCACGAACAGGAACAGGCAGCACGCAAGGAATTAGCCGGGGATGTGAAGGCATCGTGGGGTGACCAGATGCGCTCATACGTCCTCCAGCCATATCAAATGGTGAAGGACCTGCGAACTGGACATGAAAATGGCAACACGGCGGCTGTCTTCGACGGAGAAATCGATGACTTCATTAATGCTGGTATTCGTTGGCGCAAAGATGTCGAATCTGCAGAGGGCGAGTAGGTTAAAGTAATGATTCGTTTTGATAACGTCACGAAGGTATACACGCGCGGCGCGCTACCCGCGATTGACGACGTGAGCCTAGAGATTGAGCGTGGCGAGTTCGTGTTCCTCGTGGGTAAGTCCGGTTCGGGTAAGTCCACGTTCCTGCAGTTGGTAATGCGGGAGGAACAGGCAACATCGGGTGACGTGTGGGTGCTTGGCCAAAATGTTGGCAAGCTGTCGCGTTGGAAGGTCCCGCATTTGCGCCGCCAGATTGGAATGGTTTTCCAGGACTTCAAGTTGCTGGAAAACAAGAACGTTTATGAAAACGTTGCGTTCGCACTCCAGGTATTGGGAAGTCCCCGCCACCAGATTGAAACGCAGGTTCCGGAAACTTTGGAACTCGTGGGCTTGGCGGGTAAGGAAAAGCGTATGCGCTGGGAGCTTTCCGGCGGTGAGGAGCAGCGCGTCGCAATCGCGCGCGCGATGGTGAACCGGCCACAGCTACTTTTGGCGGATGAGCCGACGGGTAACCTTGACCCGCAAACTTCGCTTGGCATTATGCGCCTGCTGGATCGGATTAACCGCACGGGAACGACGGTTGTGATGGCTACGCATGACGCGGACATCGTTGACCAGATGCGTAAGCGCGTTATTGAACTTGAGGACGGCCGCGTAGTTCGCGACCAAAAGGGCGGCGTCTACGGGACGCAGGGGTGACTAATGAGGACACGTTATATTCTCTCTGAAGTTGGCAAGGGCCTGTCGCGCAACAAGGCGATGGCTGTGTCCGTTGTTCTGGTGTCGTTTGTGTCCCTACTTTTTGTAGGTATTGCGGCGTTGGCGCAGATGCAGGTTTCGATCATGAAGTCGCAGTGGTACGACAAGATCGAGGTCTCGATTCACATGTGCGCAAAGGACGACCTCGCGACCACGTGTAACCAGACGGAAGCTACCGACGAAGAGATCGAGGCCGTGAAGGCGAAGCTGGAATCAGATCAGCTGTCCAGCTACGTCAAAGAGTTCTACATGGAAACGAAGGAAGAGGCCTACCAAAACTTCCTAGAACTCTACGAGGGCAACCCGATCACGCACTTCCTTAGCGAGGACATGATGTGGGTATCATTCCGCGTCAAACTCGTCGACCCGCAGCAGTACCGCCTGGTCGAGGAGGAGTTCGCGGGCGCCCCCGGCGTTTCCGAAGTTGTGGACCAGCGCGAGATCGTGGATCCGCTGTTCTCCGTGATCGACAAGGCGAAGTACATTTCGCTTGGCCTTGCAGCCGTCATGACAATCGCCGCGATCCTTCTAATCACCACGACTATCCGGTTGTCCGCGATGTCGCGTGAAAAGGAAACGACAATCATGCGTTACGTTGGCGCGTCCAGCTTTACTATCCAATTGCCGTTCATGATCGAGGGCGCAATTGCGGCTCTGCTTGGTGCTATTGGTGCGGTACTTGCTCTGTGGGGCGGATTGTCAGTCATGGTTGATTCCTGGTTGGCTGATTCGTTCACTTGGACGCGTTTCGTTGGGACTAAGGAATTGCTGATTGTGGCACCCGGTCTGATACTTGCCGCGATTTTGCTGGCTGCTATCGCCTCGGCTGTGTCTTTGGCGAAGTACACTAAGGTTTAACCATGCACACAGCGAAGGTAGGGAAAGTGAAGAAGTTCGGTTTCCGAGCGACGATTCTTGCTCTTATTTCAGCGCTTACGATCGCCCTTTTTGGAGGCAGCGCGCTCGCTGATGACCGCGATAAGTGGGTTGAGCAAAAAGAGCAGGCCGAAAACGATCGAGCTGTGCTTGAACAGCAGCTGATTGGCCTGGACAAAGAGCTTCAAGATCTCTACCTAAAGCTTGATGACGTGCGTCGTGAAATCCCTGTTGCCCAGGGTGAACTGAGCAACGCGGAAGCTGAGCTTGCCAGTGCGCAGCGCGAATACGAGCAGGTCACTGACCAGCTCAATGCCGCAGTTGATGAAAAAGAGCGCATTGACGCTGAGATCAAGAAAGCTGATGAAGAGTCCGATCGGACCCGTTCGTCCATGGCTCAGCTTGCTCGTGAAATGTACCGTTCTGGTGAAACCACTTCTTCACCGCTGGTCATTGCAATGACTTCGAAGTCCACTGCGGATATCACGAAGCGTGCAGCTGGTGCGCAGACCGTGGCAACCGCGCAGTCACGCGCATTCTCATCGGCCCGGGAAAGTGTTGCTGTTGAAAAGAACCGCATGGCCCGTCAGGAAGCTTTGACCGAGCGCATTCAGGGACTTCAAGAGCGTGCCGCAAAGGCGCAAAACTTGGCGGAAAGTGCACGTGCTCTGGCAGCTGAAAAGCTCACTGAACTTGAAGATTTGGAAAAGACTGAGACGGTTCGTGCCGCCAAGGTTGAGGAAGTCCAAGAAGAAGCGAAGAGGCAACTTGAAGCTTCCGAACGTGCATTCCAAGAGGCAAAGAAGAATATTGCCCGCATTGATGAGGAAAACCGTCGCCTCCAGCAGGAGTGGCAGCAAAACCAGTCTGGTAACCAGGGAGGCTCCGGCGGTAGCTCGGTCTCAACTTCAGGCGTGTTTGGATACCCACTTCCGCAGGCGTATCCGGTGACTTCCGGATACGGATACCGATACCATCCGATCCTTGGCATCTACAAGCTCCACTCCGGTGTTGACTACGGTGCTCCCTGTGGCGTTCCGGCACTTGCAACTGCGAACGGAGTTGTTTCCGAGGTTTCCTACAACCCGGTTTCGGGCAACTATGTGACGCTGAACTACGGCCTCATCAATGGAAATTCCTACCAGGCAATGTTCATTCACCTGCAGAGCGCAGCCGTAGTTCCAGGGCAGCGCGTGACGCGCGGCCAGACCGTTGGCTACGTCGGCAGCACTGGTGGTTCGACTGGTTGCCACTTGCACTACGAGTTCATCCGCAACGGGTACTCAGTCGACGGCCGCAACTACATGTAAACGCGAGCCTAGTCTCGCCCTCGAAAATCTTGGGTCGCAAACGTTTGCGTACGGCTGATATCCTGTAATGTCGACGCAATCAGGAGGAACGCACGTGGCGAAATCGCCCAAGAACTCGAAAATGACGCCCGCTCAAAAGGCGAAGGCGGAGGCGGACGCGAAGAAGGTCGTAGCCCGCAATCGTCGTGCTACCCATGATTACTTCATTGAGGACAAGCTCGAGGTTGGCCTTGTCCTGACCGGTACCGAGGTGAAGGCGCTTCGTATGGGGCGCGCGTCGCTCGCGGAAGCGTGGGTCGAAATTTACGAGGGCGAAGCTTGGTTGCGGCAGGCAAATATCCCCGAATATTTGCAGGGAACCTGGAACAATCACGCTCCGACGCGCAAGCGGAAGATTTTGATGCACAAGGATCAGATCCTGAAGTGGCAGCAAAACTCGCAGGCGAAGGGTTACACGATTGTGCCGCTGGAGCTCTACTTCATTAATGGGCGCGCGAAGCTGTTGATTGGGCTTGGACGCGGTAAGCAACAGTGGGATAAGCGTCAGGCGCTACGGGAAGCTCAAGATAAGCGGGAAGCGCAACGCGAAATACAGCGCTTCGCGAAGGGGCACCGCTAGAGTTAGTGATCTTCACATACCTACGACTTCGGGAAACGAGAGTTCAAAACCCCAAGATGTTTCGGTTGTGAAGCCAGCCTTACCAGTTCTAAGTTCACTTAAAAAGATCACCGATTCCGAACGTTGTGCGCTTGTAGACGGCGTTTCTTACCGCGCGCTTAGGATCCCTGATGTATCCCATACCTTTTTTGCCGTACATCGGGTTTATGGCTCTTTTGGCAGCGCGTTTTATTCGGCCGGTGGTTCGCGCGCTGATCGACTTCTTAATCGAGGGTTTCCTCATTCTGTACTTCATACTTCAATCCTAAGAGTCTTTGACCAGTTGGGTGGTCTTTCTGATCCTGATTATGAGTGGGTGTGCTAGGACCTTACCAGCGCCCACGAGAAGTTAGGTGTGGCAGTTGCGCGTGCGTACTGAAGCCGAGGAGAGACCACTATATTGAGACCGTCCAGACCGAGCTTTCTGTAGCAGGATTCGCAGCCGAAAGGATACCGGTAAGGCTAGTTTTCTTTTGGCATCCAGAAATTGGTCACCTTTTCTTTGGTTTTTAGCTGGTGGTTGATGAACATGGTGGCCAGCTCATAGTCGAATGGCTTGTTCCAAGGTTGGCGGGCAAACATTTTCCCGCGGTCGGTGCCGCGCTGTGCCATGATGTCCTCGAAGAAAATCATTGTGTGGCGTTCAGGTGCCATCGCCATGTGTTTGGATGCGGCAGAAAAACCAATGATGAATGTGCCATGGTGTGTGAACATCGGCTGGTTCCAGGCGATGCGCATTTCTAGTTCGGGATACTGTTCTGTAACCCAGTCCAAAACTTTGACCATCTTTTCGCGGTTTTCCGGGTCGGGGATGGTCTGCAGGTATTCGTCTGAAGTCTTGATTGCCATGACACTGATTTTAGGTGGTTTTGCAAAAGGACACCCGTTGCATCCTGACAGATTTTGCGGGAATTACTACCTAGTGGTTAGTGGCACGGTCTTCGCGTCGAGCTAAACACTGTGGGCATTTCGTCGGTCGGAACAAACAGGCCGCGCGGGAGTATCTGCGGCCCTAAATGCCTAGGCCTCCGTTTGGTCGAGTTGCTCGTAAATGTAGCGAAGTAGAGGTAGCAAAACGTTAAGCGCGTCCTTCACTCCGCCGGAGGAACTCGGGCAGTTCACGATTACCGCTCCACGAGACGTTCGTGATGTTACCCCAACCACGGCTCTCGAGAGCACTGCCAATCGCGTATTCTTTAGACCCTCCTGGCGGATCTGTTCGGCGACGCCAGGTAGCTCAACGTCACACACGGCCTGGGTCGTCTCCGGCACGATGTTGCGCGCAGACACGCCTGTCGATCCAACGGTGACAATCAGACGAGCGCCAAGCTTTCGGGACCGGTCAAACTCTCCGCGCAGGGGAGCGGCCAAGTCATCAATAACGACGTCTCGAACTACCTCAACGCCGGCTTCGTTTAGCAGGGAAATCGCGGTTTCCGCTCCCTTCGGTGGCTTCTGTCCGGACACTACGCGCGAATCCACGGTTATGACGGTTGCTTTGATTCCCGAAAGTTCAGGTTCAGTCACGGGACTCTCCTTTGAGGGGTGACACTTTGGTTTGCTCGAGTTCAGATTTACTCCGGTATTTCCCATAATAAACAACTGAATTATTTGACGTCACGTTTTTCGGACTTTCGGGGGCGCGCTTTCCTCACCGGGCTGTTGTCACGCTATTCTTTTGTACAGCCCAACGACCCTTAAGGTAGTTATGCAGCTCTTCGACTTCACGAACAAACATCCGTCGGTCACCCGCGTCTTGTTGGCCCTCACGGTCGGGTTTATCGCAGGAGTTGGCAGCCTAGTCCTCGAGCCCCAAACCGGCATTGTTGGTATCTTAGGAATGCTCGCGCTTGTCACGGTGATCGTTGCGATAGCTGTTGGCTACCCGGTTGCGCTGACAGTTAGCCACCTTGTAAGAACGACCAAAGTGTTGCGCGGCAAGCCAATTCCGCCCTCGGACGCGGGATTGGACGTGTGGACACTATTTGTTGCGGGCGTTTACGAAATCGGATATTTGACTGGTTTCAAAGAGGTCGAATTTCGTGCTGACTGGCACGTCCAGCTGGTAAATAGTCAGACTCACACGCCGATTTTCACGCAGTCGTGGCCGCTCATTATGGTCGTGCTACTGCTGTTTGTAGCTGGCTTTTTCGCGTTGCGATTCAATGAAGCCGGCGCCCTTCCTCCCTTGATTACGGTGCTGTCGATTGCGGCGGTGTATTTGGGGACGGCGCTGGCGGTTGTGTGGACTATCCAGATAGTCACGTTCACGAACAAGGCTGATGCGATGCTGATCCTGCCGCTGGTCGTTCTGCTTGCGATCGTCGTGAAGGTCGTTGCCCTGCAGGTTCGCAATTTTGAAGTGGAAATTGATCGTCGAGGGCGTGTCGAGAACTCTAGGGTTTTAGGCAAACTGGATTCGGTTCTTGTTGACGCGAAGCGTTGGCCGCTTCTGGGCTTGGCGTTTGTGCTACCGCTGTTGGGATTAATTGTGGGCGTGCTGGCGCTGTTTGGGCAGTCTCCGAGTTTGGTGGTTAGGGCATTCACCGAAACTGCTGAGTGGAACTTGTCGACTGAAGTTGCGCCGCAAAATGTGTTTTTCGATGAACACTATTTGTGCACAGTCGCGGCTGGTGGACACCGCAGTGTTGTGAAGCCGCTTCGGATGGGGCGCCGCCACGGCAATCCAGTGGTGGTGAACAGGCAGTTGATGGTGGCGAATGCGTTTGAGCAGGTGTTGGAGGAGCGAGTTCCGCGAACTCATCGCGTGATCAGGGGGCTTTATGACAGGTACGGACTCCCGGTGGCGAAGTTGATTCGGTCGCGCTGGGTTGCGGACCTGGTTTGGGTTCTAATGAAGCCAGCTGAGTGGATATTCTTGGCGGTAATTTACTTAACGGATAGACATCCCGAAGATCGGATAGCGGTCCAGTACACGGCGTAAATTAGGCACGAAGAAGGTGGTGGATGTTCGGCGAGACGAGTTCGAGCGAGCTTTAGACCATCAACTGTTGAGATTCGTTATCCGGATTAACAACATGGTTCAGAGCTGTCGTTGCGGCTCCGCGTGCCCAGAATGCGAAGTCGTGGTCACGCAGGTGAATATCCAAACCGGATGCAAGCGGATGTCTCACTTCTGCTACGCCGGCAGAGAGGTAATCTTCAAAGCCTTCGAAAATGTAAGCGCCTTCGCCTGAAATCACGACACTTTCCGGCAAACTGAAGGCAGCGGCAGTTCCAACAAGGCGTCCAAGCCTACGAGCTGCTGCACCAACGTCCTCGATCTGTTCTGGCTTTGAAAAATCTGGCCAATCTTCAAGTAGCCTCTCCGTGATTGTTCCGTAGCCAACGGATTCGTCGCGTACGACTTCCCCATTTATCGAAAGCGCGTAACCCGTACCGGCTCCAACCGTCATTACGAAGAACCGATCTACTTGTTGTCCAACGCCAAACCACAATTCCGCTTCAGCGAATGCGATGAGGTCGTTATCAATCGTTGTTGGGTAGCCCAACCTTTCCTTCAGCAAATCGTGTAGCGGAACTTCTCTCCAGTTTAAGAACGGTGCGTGGGTTACCCAACCCGTTTCCGTAACGTGTCCGCCGAAGCAGACGCCAACCGCGGCAATATCGGTTTCTGGGTACAGTTCCCTGGTGGTTTCTTTCAAAGTGGAAACGAGGGCGTCAATTTCGTCCAGGGTCGCGCTTACCCTATGAGACTTGAGCGGGCGCACCTCTGCGGCCAAAACCTCTGGTTGCGGGCCAGTAAGGATGCCAGTTATTTCAGTTGCCGTGATGGATATGCCGATGACCAAAATTGCGTCGTCGCAAATCGCAAGCGGAATAATCGGGCGTCCAAGTCCTGGCAGTGAAACGGACTCTAACTCATGGATTAACCCTGCGTCCAATAGGGGAGCAGTCACTCGGGAAAGGGAGGCGGGGGAGAGCCCTACGCGGCTTGCTAGTTCTGATCGCGAGTGCGGTCCGAACCGTATTAGTTCCAGCGCAACTCGCCGTGAAGAGGCGGGGATGTCTTGCCAACGCTGAGCTTGAGAATCGTTCACCCTTCTAGTGTGCCCTAAAACGAAGAACTAGGCGAGACATAGTTTTGCAGCAAGAGAAAGTTGTCACAACCGCTTGACATGACTTAATGTTGCGACAATACTAAGTCTTATCAGCGACCAATCAACGAGGATTAGCGTAGTAATGGCGGCAACAAAAACTAGACCGATCTATTTGCGACACGGCGGGGTGTCACTACTTTTAGCGGCTACGTCCCCGGACGCCCTTCCCCAGGTTCTCCATTGGGGGAACGATCTAGGTGAACTCGAATCCGACGAGATTGCTTCACTGATCTCAGCGCTCACACCTCCCGAGGTGTCCGATCAGATCAACGGGGTGCCGAGCTTAACTCTGCTACCTGACCCCTCCTATGCCTGGTATGGCACACCCGGCTTTTCCTTGACTCTTGCGGATGGCAACCCTGTCACGAGGCTCGAAGTTGTGGACATCGAGACCTCGCAAATCGAAAGTGATCGTAAAGGATCCGTTGTGCTCATAACTGCCGAGGATGCAGATAGAGGTGACGGGCCGACGGTAAAAATCGAATTAGAAATGTTTGGCTCCGGTCTGATCCGCATTCGCGCAACGGTTGCCGCAAGGGAGGCCGCACTCGCAGTCGGGGCAATAACTCCGCTTCTTCCGGTCCCGCAGTACGCTGACGAAGTCATGGATTTTGTAGGTCGTCACCTGCGTGAGCGTCATGAACAACGCCAGCCGTTCTCTCTGGGAACCCACTTGCGTGAGTCGCGTCGTGGGCGGACTTCTATGCAGGCGCCAACAGTTCTTGCAGTTGGGCCGAAAGACTTTGGTTACCGTAGTGGGGAAGTGTGGGCAACACACATTGGTTGGTCAGGCGATCAACGGATTCTAGCTGAGCGCGTGCACACCCCTCATCGCGTGATCGGAGGCGGCGAGCTACTGCACGACGGCGAAGTGAATCTAGAATCGGGGGAGGAATACACGTCCCCGTGGACCTACTTTGCTCACGGCGTTGGCCTTGACACAATTGCCGCGCAGTTTCATACCTTCCTTCGTACGAGGCCGGATCGTGTAACTCGCCCTCGTCCAGTGACTCTGAATACGTGGGAAGCTGTCTACTTCGATCAGAACCTCACCGACCTGACCGAGCTTGCAAAGAATGCGGCTGCCGTTGGAGTTGAACGCTTCGTGCTTGACGATGGTTGGTTCGGCTCTCGCAGAAATGATGCGGCAGGACTCGGTGATTGGACTGTAAGCAGTGAGGTTTGGCCGGACGGGCTCACTCCGCTTGTATCAACAGTCAATGAGCTCGGTATGGAGTTTGGATTGTGGGTTGAACCAGAGATGATCAATCCCGATTCAGCTTTGGCAAGGAAGCATCCTGAGTGGATCTTGGGGCGTGAGAACCGCGACCCGATCCTAGCTCGCAACCAGCAGGTGCTGGATTTGTCCAACCCTGATGCATACGAGCACATCAAGTCCGCCCTCATGGATTTGCTTGACGAGTATCCGATTACGTACCTGAAATGGGATCACAATCGGGATTTGCTTGAGCCGATATCACGGGCAAACGGGCGGGTCGCAACGCACTTTCAAACGCTCGCGACTTACCGACTCATGTCAGAGCTCAAGTGTGCGAAGCCGGGCTTGGAGATTGAATCTTGTTCATCCGGCGGTGGCCGCATTGATTTAGGGGTCATGGAAATCTGTGATCGGGTGTGGACGTCCGACTGTATTGATCCCGTCGAACGCGTGCAGATCCAGCGCGGAACGAGCCTGCTAGTGCCGCCGGAGATTCTTGGGGCACACATTGGGGACGCTCGAGCACACACCACAGGACGCGCGACAACTCTTGATTTCCGGTTTGCAATCGCCTTTGCTGGCCACCTTGGCATTGAGTGCGATTTGCGCGGTGTTAGCGCAGAAGATCTGACGAAACTTCGTGGAATGGCGCAACTGTGGAAGCAGTGGCGTTACCATTTGGCCAATGCAAAGCAGGTAAACGCTGACGACCCTGAAACCGGACGGTCAGCTGTTGGATTCGTTAATCACAGCGGTGACCGGGGGTTGTTCATTGTTAGTTCGATTGCGACTTCGGAGACCTATCCAACCGACCGACTGCGTCTAGTGGGTCTAGATGATGATCGCCAATATGAAGTGTCGTTAGTGCTAGAACCAACTGATGATCTGAAATTGCCTCCCTGGATAATCAAGGGGAAAACGACAGCCAGTGGGCGTGCCCTCGAAGAAGTTGGAATTGCAAGCCCAACGTTCATGCCCGGCTCCGCTCTAGTGCTTGACGTACGCGCGCTCGACTAAGACTTAACCGACCTAACCAATCTCATCTAAACACTTGGAGGAATGATGGCCAACCCATCTCGGCGTGAATTCCTGTTGGGCATGTTTGCTGTCGGAACGGCAACAATGCTGGCAGGTTGTGGTCAGCCGCGGTCAAATCAGGCAGATTTGGAGTTTTTCCAATATAAGTCTGAAGCAATTGACCTATTCGATGATATTTGCAAGCAATTCAATGCGCAGCATCCGGACATTCTAGTGAAGCAGAACTTCCAAGCCGACAACGTAACCGCGTTGCGGGTAAGGCTTGTTAAGGAAGACATGCCGGACATCGTAACTATTAACGCGGACTATGCGTTTGGAGACCTTGCACGATCAGGAGTCTTCTACGACTTCGCTCTGACAGGAATGCTCGACAACGTTCAAGATGGTGTTGCGCAGATCCTCCCCTCGCTGGGGCAGGGAGGCGACGGGCAGATAAACGGCCTCCCCCTTTCGACAAACGGTTCCGGGATCATTTATAATCGAGAAATTTTTGATCAGTATCGAATCGAACCACCCAAGACATGGGATGAGTTGATTGCGATTGCTGAAGAGCTCGAGGCTGCTGGTGTGGATCCCTTCTATTGGGGCTTTAAAGATAACTGGACTGGCGCGCCAATGTTTTCCTCAATCTCTGGTGGTTTCTTAACCGAGGGCGTTGCTAACTGGTACGACAAGCGTCGCGCTGGCGAAGAATCATTTGAAACACTGCGCCCAGTATTTGAAAAGATGAGCCAAGTTGCGAAGTTCGGCAACAAGAACAAGTTCGAAATTGGTTACAACGACGGAAATCAGGGCTTCGCACAAGGTAAAGCAGCCATGTATATTCACGGCACCTACGCCATCCCTGCGATCCGCTCGTACAACCCGGATATTCAGCTTGCGACTTTCGCAACGCCAGCTGACCGGGAAGAAGACACGAAAGTGGTTTCAGGTGTGGACGTAGCCCTCGTAATGGGTACGAACCCGCGACATGAAGAGGAAAGCTTAGAATTCCTCTCTTACGTCATGGCAGAAGAAAACATGCTGTCCTACTGCAAGGAACAGGTGGCGTTTCCAACGTTGCAGGGAACGAGCACCACAGATGAGGCGCTAATCGGCCTTCAACCCTATTTTGAATCAGATCGTATAGCGACCTATTCCGACCACAACTTTCCGCAGGGTATAAATCTCAATAACTACATGCACCAGTTTCTAATCGACGGGAATGTGGATCGTTTCATCTCAGTACTAGATCGGCAGTGGGACAAAGTTACCGCTCGCATTACGGAAACGGAGTAGGAAGCCTCATGTCTGTTAAAGAACTTCGCCCTAGTAAGGGCCGGGCAACGCAAACCCGAAAAGTTGATCCCGCGCATGTTTGGATGGTTATTCCCGCGATAATACTTTTCACCGGGTTGCTTACTTTCCCGTTGCTGCAGGGTATTTTTTACACGTTCACAAACTTCAAGGGATACGGGGACTGGGACTTCATCGGTCTTACGAACTACATAAACCTGTTCCAAGATGAGGTGATCTGGGAGTCGTATATATTCACCTTCAAGTACGCGATAAGCGCAACCATCCTCACTAACGTAATCGCACTTTTCTTGGCTGTTTTGCTGAACTCACGAATCAAAGCGAAAAATGGGTTGCGGGCCTTGTACTTCCTGCCGAATATCCTGCCGGTTTTGATTGTTGCTTACATTTTCAGCTACCTGTTTACGAATAACATTCCTCTGATCGGGGAGTGGCTTGGTTGGGAATGGTTATCGACGTCGTTGCTCGCGCAAGAATCAACTGCTTGGATGGTAATCGTTTTCGTGGGTGTGTGGCAGGGCGTTGCCTTCACTACGATCATTTACATTGCCGGTTTGCAGACGGTTCCAGAAGAAGTGTACGAGGCAGCCTCTATTGATGGCGCTTCAGCTTGGGACCAGTTCAAGTCGATTACCTTCCCGCTCATTATCCCGTTCTTCACGATTAACGTTATTTTGAGTTTTAAGAACTCTCTGGGTGTGTTCGACCAGATCGTTGCTCTTACAAATGGCGGACCAGGAACGTCGACGCAGTCGATTTCATTCCTCATCTTCCGTAACGGTTTCCAGGGTGGCGAGTTCGCGTATCAGTCCGCGAACGGTGTCATCTATTTCATCATCTTGCTGGTGCTCTCATTTGCCCAGTTGAAGTTCCTACAGTCTAAGGAGCGCATCTAATGTCAACGACTGTCGCAACTACGGGTCAAAAGATTCGCAAAGATCGTCCTCGTACTAACTGGTGGGCAACGGCTCTACTGGTAGTGCTGTCTTTAACTATCCTGGTTCCACTTTATTTCGCGTTTGTAACAGCGTTTAAGACTGCGCCGGAGCTTGCTGAATCAGGATTCGCGCTCCCTTCAAGCTTTAACCTGGATAACTTTCGAGAAGCTTGGCGGTTGACGAGCTTCCCTTCTCGGTTGATGACTTCGGCCGTAGTAACTGTGGGAGCAGTTGTACTAACTCTGCTGACGAACTCCATGGTGGCCTACGCAATTTCGCGTAACATGAACAGGCCGGGATTCAAGGCTCTGTACTACTTCTTCATTTCAGCGTTGTTCGTTCCGTTCCCAATCATCATGCTTCCAGTGGTGAAGGAAACCGCGATACTTGGAATAGATAACGAGGCCGGTCTTATTCTGCTGTACACGGTTTATGGGTTGGCGCTCAATATTCTTATGTATACGTCTTACCTGAAGTCGGTACCGGAAGAACTGGAGGAATCAGCGCGTATTGACGGCGCGTC
>DUQT01000246.1 GCA_012837655.1 Actinomyces sp.
AGCTCTCCCCCAAGGTAGTGAGCGAACTTTCCGCTTCCGACGCTGTGGTTTACCTACACGGGTTCCAAAGTGCGGTTGACGCCGCAGTCGAAGAAGCAGGTCCGAGCCACGTCCTCGACGTCACGGACGCAGCGAAACTAGCCGAGACCGGGGCATCGCACGACCACGATCACGGCGAAGATGCTCACGACCAAGACGAACATGGCGAGGACGGGCACGACCACGCAGATCACGATGAGCACGCTGATGATGCGCACGATCACGCAGACCATGACGAGGCCGATCACGACGCACATGCCGACGATACGCATGACGAAGCGGATCACGATGAGCACGCTGATGATGCGCATGACGAGGCCGATCAGGACGCGCATGAAGAACATGCTGAAGATGCCCACGACCACGATCACGGCGAGGAAGGTCACCACCACGATCTAGATGGCGACCCCCACTTCTGGTTGGACGCGGACCGCATGGCTTCGGTCGCTACCGAGATCGGTAACTTCCTGGGTGAGGTTGACGCCGACAATGCCGCCTTCTACAGGGAAAATGCGCAGAAGGTGTCGACGGAAATGCAGGACCTGGCCGACGAGATGAAGTCCGGTCTGGCTACGTGCAAGCAGGACACGTTCATTGTTTCGCATGAAGCGTTTGGCTACTTGGCTCAGCAGACCGGCCTCAAGCAGGTTGGCGTATCGGGTCTGGATCCGGAGGTTACGCCTTCACCTGAACGCCTAAGCCAGATCTCCGCCCTCGTAAAGGAAACTGACTCAAAGGTGATTTACGCGGAGGCGAATATTTCGCCGAAGGTGATTGAAGTCTTGGCTGATGACCTTGGTATTGAAACAATGATTCTTGATCCGGGCGCGACCCAGAACGATCCGGATATGAACTATGTCGATATCATGAAGCAGAACCTGGAAAATCTTCGAAAGGGCCTTAACTGCAAGTGAGCAAAGGTCACCCAGAGCAACAGCCGCATCCCAGTGATGCGGCTCTTGCCGTATCTACACACAATCTGCACGTCGCTTACGAAAGCAACGTCATCTTGCACGGCGTGGATGTTGATATCCCCGTCGGGCAGTGCGTTGCGATCACCGGCGCAAACGGTTCTGGTAAGTCCACGTTCGTGAAAGCGCTCATGGGTTCAGCTCCGGTTACTGCGGGAGACGTCGAGCTACTCGGCGGATCTTCGCGCAAGAATGCTAAGCGGGGACGTCCAATCGATTGGCGTCGAATCGGCTACGTGCCGCAGCGGCCTGCCACGGGCGCTGGCGTGTCATCTTCATCATTGGAGGTCGTACGCTCTGGAACGCTTGGGCCGAAGCAGTGGTGGCACCCGGTCGGTTCAAAGAAGCGCGCGCAGGAGGCACTGAAAACGGTTGGGTTGCTTCACCGCCAAGATGTTCCCCTCCAAGTCCTGTCCGGTGGTCAGCAACAGCGCGTTCGGATCGCCCGCGCGCTCGTGCGTGATCCCGACCTGCTGATTATGGATGAACCTTTGGCTGGCATCGACCACCACTCTCAGAATAAACTCGCTGAGATCGTTGGACGACTCAAGGACGCGGGAAAGACGATCATCTTGATCCTTCACGAGCTTGGGCCACTGGAACCCCACTTAGATCGCGCCATCCACATCGCGAACGGTCACGTCGAGTTCGATGGGGATCCAAAGGACCTACCCGGCGTTCACGCGGAGAATCACCACCACTATCCTCACCCTGCTGACATGCCGTCTGAAGATAGGTTCATGGGAGGCCAAATTGATTAACGCACTTCTACCCCAAGTCGTTTCAACGGGCCTGGGAGCTGATCTGCTGACCATGTTGCAGTCACCTCTCATGCAGCGCTCGTTCATTGCGGCAATCCTGGTGGGCCTGACCGCGCCCGTTGTTGGCACGTACCTGGTTCACCGTCGCCTGGCGATGATGGGTGACGGCATCGGACACATCGCACTGACCGGTGTGGCGCTGGGTTGGCTCGTGGGTTCTTGGATGAACCTGGCCGAACCTGAAACCCTGGCCATCCCCGGAGCGTTCGTAATTGCCGTCCTCGGAGCAGTCACGCTTGAAGTCGTTCGCATCTCCGGTAAAACCTCGTCTGACGTCGCCCTCGCAATGCTGTTTTACGGCGGCATCGCCGGTGGCGTCCTGCTAATCGGATTGGCCGGAGGCACGTCCTCGCAACTGAATTCCTACCTGTTTGGTTCCATTTCGACGGTAACGACATCGGATATTTGGTCAATCCTGATCCTGGCGGCATTCATCCTGCTGGTCGGTGTTGGTTTGGCGCCCGCGCTGTATTCGGTTTGTAACGACGAGGAATTCGCGCGTTCAACAGGCCTACCGGTCAATCTTTTGTCGCTCCTAATCGCGCTACTGGCGGCTGCGACTGTAGCCGTGGCGATGCGAGTTGTCGGCGCGCTACTGGTATCGGCCTTGATGATTGTGCCGGTCGCGATTTCGCAGATTCTGGTGCGCTCATTTAGGTCCACGATGGTTTTAGCGATGACGATCGGACTGGTCACGACCGTTGTTGGCCTTACGATTACGTACTTCTACAACCTGTCCCCCGGCGCTGCGATTGTCGTGCTCGCAATCGCGATATACGCGGTGGTTTTCGCACTTCGTCCTATAATCGAACGCGTGCGAGGGCGCCGCAGGGTGAAGGTAAATCCGCTGCAGGTTATGCATCCGGAGCGCGAGCACATGAAGGTAACAGAATAGGACTCGATAACGTTGAGTACTGGTAAACGCAACACTCGTCAGAAACAGGCTGTGATCGACGCGTTGAATGACTCTGATGAGTTCCGCTCAGCGCAGAAAATCCACCTGGACATGGTTGAAAAGGGCGAAAAGGTTGGGTTGGCGACCGTCTACCGCAACCTGCGTTCGCTTGCTCAAGATGGCGCGATTGATATGCTGATGGCTCCAGACGGCGAGTCGCTATATCGGCGTTGCGACCTGGACACTCACCATCACCACCTGGTTTGCAGGAACTGCCTGCGAAGCATCGAGGTGACCGGTAGTGAAATGGAGGAGTTGCTTCACGCGCTCGTGGAGAAGCACGGGTTCACCGAGATTGAGCACTCACTAGAGATTTTTGGGATCTGCCCGCAGTGTCAGGCAGATCTAGCTGCGAAGGAGTAGGAATGCCTGGAGTTCCACAGTGGATTGCGGATGGGCCTTATATTGGCATCGCTGCCTTCTTGACGATGATTGTGTTCCTCCGCTCCCAGGCAACGTACTGGCTCGCCTGGTTAGGCACCTACGGTTTCCTAGCGACGTCAAAGAATAGTGACAAGCCGTGGGTACAGAAGCTTCGCGCATGGCTTGAAGGCGCGTCCGTCCGAAAGGGCGTTGACGCGGTCGAAAAGTGGGGACTCATCATCGTCCCACTGTCTTTCCTAACCATCGGATTCCAAACGGTCGTGCACGCAGGTGCGGGAGTCCTGCGCCTGCGCTGGTGGCTGTACACACTCGCCGCGATCCCCGGCTATATTGCATGGGGCCTGCTTTACGCCGCAATCGGAATCGGCCTGTTCAAGACCGGCCAGGCCGTCACCGTAGGCAAGACTTGGGCTATCGTCGTTTCAACAGTCTTCGTGATAATGCTTTCGCTATTCATCCTGCAGCGCCGCAACAAGGCCGCAAAGGAACGCGCCACAATCAAGGTCGAAGACTAAGCGTCTACTTCCCTACCGTTTGCGGCACCAAGGCGCGCCGGAAACGAAGTCGAAGAACCGATAAGGAACGCGCCGCATTACGGTCTACGAATAGCCGGCTACTTCCCCGCCACCTTTTCGATTGCGCCGCCAAAGCGACGCTCCCGCCCGGTGTAGGCGAGGATGTCGTCCCACAGTTCTTCGCGATTGTATTCCGGCCAGGCAACCGGGTTGAACGCGAACTCAGCGTAGGCGCACTGCCATAGTAGGAAGTTCGAAATCCGCTGCTCCCCGCCCGTGCGGATCAGCAAATCCACATCTGGAGAATCCGGCGCGTACAACCTTCGGCGCACCGCGTCTTCCGTGATGCCTTTCGCTGTGAGTTCGCCAGCGGCGACCTCGCCGGCAATCTGTCTAACGGCATCGGTGATTTCGGCGCGGCCCCCGTAATTGACGGCCATGTTGAAGTGCAGTTTCTCGTTTTCGCGGGTTAGTTTTTCGGCCGCCTGCAGTTCGTTTATGACGGATTTCCACAGACGAGGGCGCCTGCCCCACCAGTGAATCCTGACGCCCCACTCGTTTAGTTGGTCGCGCCGACGACGTAGCACTTCGCGGGAATACCCCATTAGGAAGCGGACCTCTTTGGGTGAGCGCTTCCAGTTCTCCGTCGAAAAGGCGTACACGGTGAGGTGCTTGACTCCGATTTCAAGCGCGCCCGCGATCGTGTCCATGAGTGCTTCCTCGCCGGCGCGATGCCCCTCGGTTCGAGGTAGGCCGCGCGCATTCGCCCACCGCCCGTTGCCGTCCATGATGATCGCAACGTGGCGAGGAACTCCCGCGATTTGCGGGGCTTTCGAAGAGTGTTCTCCGGGTCCGGGCGTGCTCATGTGTCCTCCGATGTTTGGATGAACCTAGTTTCGCGAGCTAATCAAACTGTACGACTTAATTCTGCGCTCAATGTGCCATTGCACCCATGCAGCCACCAGGCCGGATGCCTCTCGGCGTGCAAAGTCTTCCGCGACGTCCGCGCTACCCCAGTCACCGGACAGCAAGTCACCCAACAGGCCCATTGCTTCACGCGATGGCGCCAGCGATCCCGGCGGCCGGCACGTATCGCATACGGCACCTCCCGCAGACACGTTAAACCCGGAGCACGGTCCCGGCCTTCCACACACCGCGCAGTCCCAAAATGACGGCGCCCAACCAGACATTGCGATTGCGCGCAAGATAAAGGAATTCATTACGAGGTCGGGCTTGTGTCGCCTATTTGCCAGCGCGTGCAGAGCGCCCAATAGGAGCAGGTACATCGGCGGATGGGATTCTTCCTCCGACAGCTTCTCCGCAATCTCAACCATCACATTGGCACGCGTGTACAGGTCGTAGTCTTGCGCAATCTGAAGCCCATATGGGCGAAGCGTCTGCACCTGCGTCAGAATATCTAAGCTGCGTCCCTGATAAAACTGGGCATCCACAACCGTGAATGGTTCCAGCCTTGCACCAAATTTCGAGGACGTGCGTCGGATGCCTTTAGCGACAACTCGTTTAAGGCCGTTGTTTCTAGTCAAAGTCGTGATGATGCGGTCGGCTTCGCCCAACTTTTGTGTACGTAGCACTATTGCTTCATCCCGATAACTTTTCACACCCGTATTGTTCCACAAGAAACCGGGCGAGGCTTCAGATGCCTCGCCCGGTCGTGTCGCTTGTGTTGCGCCTAGCGAAGTGCGCGGTTCATTGCAGACAGTACCGCCAGGATCGTTGATTGTGTGATTGAGGGGTGGATGCCCACTCCCCACACGATCTGTCCTTCCACTACGGCTTCAATGTAGGCCGCAGCCTTAGCATCGCCGCCCTGACCCATTGCGTGTTCCGCGTAGTCGAGGATGCGAACATCAACACCCAGGTCGTTCATTCCGTTGACGAAGGCATCGACAGGGCCGTTACCAGATGCGTCGACGTGCACGGCCTCGCCGTTTCTATGAACGTCGATTGCGAGTCGGACGCTGTCGTTGTCTTCGTCGTGGGAAACGATTTTCGCGCGGTCAAGCGAGAACTCGCCCCACGGCGTGAGTCCTTCCGCAAACGATGCGGGTAGGTACTCATCGGCAAAGACTGTCCACAGGCTCTTCGCGTCGATCTCGCCACCGAAGGTGTCGGTGTGGCGCTTAACGACCTGGGAGAACTCGATTTGCAGGCGTCGCGGCAGATCCAGGTTGTGTGCGGTCTGCATCAGGTAGGACACGCCGCCCTTGCCGGACTGCGAGTTCACGCGGACAACCGCTTCGTAATCGCGACCAACGTCGTGCGGATCGATCGGCAGGTATGGCAACTCCCACGGGACCGCGTTCTCGTCGCCACCGGCGGCCTTGACCTTCTTCGCACGAGCTTCGAAGCCCTTCTTGATCGCATCCTGGTGAGATCCAGAAAACGACGTGTACACGAGGTCCCCCACGTACGGTTGGCGTGGCGGCGTCGGCATTTGGGTGCAGTGTTCGACTGTCCTGCGCACCTCGTCAATGTTTGAAAGGTCAATTTCAGGGTCAACGCCCTGCGAAAACATGTTCAGGCCCAGCGTAATCAGGTCCACGTTTCCGGTGCGCTCGCCCTGTCCAAGCAGGCAACCTTCAACGCGGTCTGCACCAGCCATAATGGCGAGTTCTGCGGTTGCAACACCGGTCCCCCGGTCGTTGTGGGGATGGACTGAAAGTGCGATGTATTCGCGGCGCGACAGGTTCCGAGACATCCACTCAATCTGGTCAGCGTAAATGTTCGGCGTTGCACGCTCTACCGTGGCCGGCAGGTTAAGAATGATTTCGCGGTCTTCGTCAGGCTGCCAAATATCCATGACAGCTTCAGAAATTTCGAGGGCGAAGTCCAGCTCTGTATCCACAAAGATTTCGGGTGAGTATTGGAACCCGAAAATGGTGTCGTCGCCGAGGATCTTCTCAGCATGGTCCATCACTTCGCGCGTTCCGGTGACAGCCAGGTCAATGGTGGAAGCCTTGTCGTTGCGGAACACGATGTCGCGGAATACGGGCGCTGTAGCGTTGTAGAGGTGGACGTTGGCCCTGTGGAAGCCCTCCAGGGCTTCCACTGTGCGGTGAATGATTTCAGTTCGTGACTGGGTTAGCACCGACACGGTAACGTCTTCGGGAACGGCCTCATCATCAATCAGAGAACGAACGAAGTCGTAATCAGTTTGGGAGGCTGCGGGGAACCCGATTTCGATTTCCTTGTACCCCATTCGGACCAGCAGATCAAACATTTCGCGTTTGCGCTTAGGGTCCATCGGTTCGATAAGAGCCTGGTTTCCATCGCGTAGATCTGTTGATAGCCAACGAGGAGCGCGCGTGATCCTGTTATTAGGCCACTGGCGGTCAGGCAACGAAACAGGGTTTGTTTCTAGGAAGGGACGGTACTTTGCGACCGGCATGTTGGAAGGTTGTTGCGCTGAAATTCGCGGTTGTGTCCGCATCGTTTTCTCCTGCTTGTCTAAACGGGGTTTAGGCCCATGACTAACTCCGCGTCGAGGTGGCCTAAGAAATCCGTTTAGGCCTCAACGCGGCGAATAAGGAGGAGCATGTTGAAACGCATGTATCTAAACTACGGGTGTTCCACCAGTCCGTCTAAAGCATTCCACAATATGGACGACGCTAGAAGCCCAGCTTTCCGAGCATCTTCGGATCGCGCTGCCAATCCTTCGCAGTGCGCACATGCAGGTGCAGGTACACGCGTCGGCCAAGGTAGGCCTCAACTTCGCGTCGCGCACGCATGCCAACGTGCTTCAGTCGCGACCCGCCCCGGCCAATGATGATCGCCTTTTGCGAATCGCGCTCCACGTACAGATTCACGTGAATGTCGAGCATCGGCGGGTACTTCTGGTTCGGCTTCTTCTTCCGCTCGATGATTTCCTCAACTTGAACGGCAAGCGAGTGCGGTAGTTCTTCCCGCACGCCCTCCAACGCGGCTTCACGGATTAACTCCGCGATCATGACGTCGCGTGATTCGTCGGTTGCCATGTCGCGCGGGTACAGCGGTGGTGAAAGCGGCATGCGCTCGGCCAGGAGTTCTTTCAAAGCGTCGACCTGCTGGCCCTTGACTGCCGATACGGGGATGATTGCGTCCCAATCCCCCAGCTGTTCGATGCTGATTAGGTGCTTTACGACGCGTTCCCTGCTGGCCGCGTCCATCTTGGTCGCAACCGCGATCACGGGCGCTTTTACGCCGCGCAACTGGCGAGCAATAAAGTCATCCCCCGGTCCCACCTTCTGGTCGGCGGGCAGGCAGAAAACGATCGCGTCAACGTTTGCCAGCGAGTCGCGAACCTCGTCATTTAGACGTTCTCCAAGCAGTGTACGAGGGCGGTGATAACCCGGCGTGTCCACCAAAACTAGCTGGTAATCATCGCCCTGCACGACTCCGCGAACCGCGTGCCTGGTGGTTTCAGGTCGGTTTGACGTGATGGCGATCTTTTCGCCAACCAGCGCGTTGGTCAGCGTCGATTTGCCAACGTTTGGCCGGCCCACAATCGCGACGAATCCGGCGCGAAAGTTTTCGTCATAATTCGCGTCAATCAGACCGGTAGTTTCATCATTTTCGAGGGCGCTGCCGGCGTCCGCATCGACTTCAAGTTCATCGGATTCTGTGGCTTCAACATCGTCAAAGTCGTCGAATGCGTTCGGGCCATCCATTAGTTCATCATCTGAGGGGAAGCGCATCTATTCGCCTTCTTCTTGCGGGTCAATAATTGCTCTAGTTGCGACGATTGTGCCAACCTGGCGACGACGCCCAACAGCTTCTTCGGCAGTCATGTCCACTCCGAGCGCGATTGCGCGCGCACCCGGCAAAGGCACCCTGCCCATAGCCTTTTGTAATAGTCCGCCGACCGAGTCGACGTCCTCATCTTCAATTTCCATGCCGAGTAGTTCACCGAGTTCATCAATTGGGAACCGCGCGGGGACGCGCCAGACTCCGGCACTGAGTTCCTCGGGTTCAACGACGTTGCGGTCGTGTTCGTCATTTACTTCGCCAACGATTTCTTCGATCAGGTCCTCAATGGTGAGTAGCCCGGCAATGCCACCGTATTCGTCGACCACCAGGACCATGTGTACGCGAGCGTTTTGCATGCGGCGAAGCTCATCGTCAGCCAGAGTCATCTCTGGAACGAAATGCGGCGCTCTGCAGATGTCGCGGACTAGCTTTTTCGAATCCTCGGGCCTGCGATGTAGCAGGGACACGACGTCCTTGAAGTACATGATGCCAACGACGTCGTCGACGTTCTCACCGATCACGGGAATGCGGGAATATCCCGATCGAACAAACAGTGCTATTGCCTTGCTGACTGGAACGTCAGCCTGGATAGTGACCATGTCGGTTCGCGGAACCATGACTTCACGAATGTAGGTGTGGCCAAGTTCGAAGACAGCACGAAGCATTTCGCGGTCCTCAAACTCAAAGCCCTCGGTTTCACCAACCTGGTCGACGACCTCGCGCATTTCTTCAGTCATCTCAGCGCGTGCTTCCGCGTCCGTTTGCGGCGATGCCGGCAAGACCTTGCGGAACAGTTCGACGATCGGTGATCCCAGTCGACCAGCCTTGAGCATGAACTCTAGAAGCGGCGTGGTGTGCAGAGCTACCTTTTCGGGGTTTCGCCAAGCGATTTGCTGTGGGATCACCGAGATCACGAAGTACGCGACCAGCCAGTTAACGCCGATTGAAAGGAGCAGGATGACCCACCACGGCCAGCCTCCGTGCGTGAAAGCTATCGTGATTGCAACTGCAGCGGCTGTTTGCAACGCGATTCGCCCGGCTCGAACAGAAAGCGCGGTGCTTCGGCGTTGATCTAGCAGGGTGTCGAGTCGCTTCGCCCTCTTCTGTCCTTCTTCGATCAAGTCTTCGACGGCTGCTTTGGAAAGGCGCGAAAGAGATGACTCCGCCGCAACTAGAATCGCCGCGACGATAATGAAGATTACAGAAGTGGTTATTAGAAAGCCGAGTGGGACACTACCCATTCGCGGACTCCGTCCTGCGATTAGCCAGGAAGGTTAGTAGCAGTTGTCGCTGCAGGCTGAACATGACCTTTTCTTGCTCCGGCTCGGCGTGGTCATAGCCGAGGAGGTGCAAGATTCCGTGAACTGTTAGTAGCAGCATTTCTTCTGCGGAAGAATGCCCGGCTTGGAGTGCTTGTTTGCGCGCCACCTGCGGGCAGATGACGATGTCGCCTAGCGTGCCTGCCGGGGAGATCTGTTCTGCGGTTCCGGGCCTGAGTTCATCCATTGGGAAACTCATGACGTCCGTTGGACCCTCCAGGTTGAGCCACTTCACGTGTAGCTCCTCCATTGGTTCGGGGTCAATGAACATGATTGCGAGCTCCGCGTCCGTTGACACGTGCATTTGTGCCAGCACGTATTCGGAAATGGCGCGAAACTCGTCTACGTCAATGTCGAACTCGGTTTCGTTTAGGACCTCAACACTCACCGGTTCCTCCTGGCAGTCTTGTCCGGGGCTGAATGTTCTTCATCCCAGCGCTGATACGCATCAATAATGTCACCAACCAGCCGGTGGCGAACCACGTCTTTGGAAGTCAGATGACAAAACTCGATGTCCTCAATGCCTTCCAAGATCTGGTGGGCCGTGCGTAGCCCAGACGCAGTGTTGCGCGGCAGGTCAACCTGCGAAGCGTCCCCCGTAACCACGACCTTGGATCGGAATCCAAGCCTGGTTAGGAACATCTTCATCTGCGACGGCGTCGTGTTCTGCGCTTCATCCAAAATGATGAACGAGTCATTCAACGTCCGTCCACGCATGTAGGCAAGCGGCGCGACCTCAATGGTTCCCGCGGCCAGCAGTCTGGGGAGCGCCTCCTGGTCAATCATCTCGTTCAAGGCGTCGTACAGAGGGCGCAGATACGGATCGATCTTTTCCGTGAGCGTACCCGGTAAGAAGCCCAGGTTCTCCCCCGCTTCCACGGCCGGGCGCGTCAGCACTATCCGACGTACCTCACCGCTTAGCAGCGCGTTAACCGCCATCGCCATCGCCAGATAGGTCTTGCCCGTACCTGCCGGACCGATTCCAAAAACTACCGTGTTATTTGCAATGAGGTCGACGTAGC